>JASHOO010000209.1 GCA_030041035.1 Bryobacteraceae bacterium
GGCGAGCTTCAGGAGCAAGGTGTTCGACTCTGAGAGACGGCCTGCCGAGGCTAGGGCGAGTGCTTGCCCATACGTTTCAAAGTCGGAGATTCGGTCCTTCGGATCGATGTGAGACGCCAACCCCCTCTCTGCGGTGGACCCACTTAGATAGCCGAGAGACTGCAGCGCGCTCACCGCATCCGGTGGAGGCGTCGCCGGCTTGACTGCTGGAGCGGAGGCAAGCAACGCCATCAGCCGCTGCCGGACGGCCATCGCGCGCGGCTGGTCCGCAGTGTAGAGATTTCGCAATTCGCGCGGGTCGCTTGAGAGATCGTACAGTTCAGGAGTGGGAGCGTCAATATACTTGTAACGGCCCGCACGCACGGCGCGAAGCGTCGCGCAACCGAAGTGATCTCGCGCATAAACACTTTCCGAATATATTCCCGTGGCCGTTCCGGCAATCAGGCTGCGTCCCTGCATCTTGCTGATGCGTGGAAGGCCAACGGAATCGAGAATGGTAGGTGCGACATCGAGCAGACTTGCCGGTTCGTCAACGCGATCCTCCGCATGTTTCCACCCTTTGGGCCAATGGATGATAAGTGGAACATGCAATGTGCTTTGATAAACGAAATAACCGTGCGTCGTCTCACCATGATCGCCCAAGCCCTCACCATGATCCGACGTAAATACGATCAGCGACCTATTGAGAAGCCCGCGGCGTTCCAGGTACGCTAGAAAATCGCCAACCACTCGATCCACATAAGCTAGCTCTGCGCTGTAACCTGTTTCGCCACGGCGCAGTCGCGGGTTCGGCGGAAGGTCGTAGGGCGTATGAAGGTCATAAAGGTGAAGGAACAGGAAGAAGGGCGAGTTTCCGTTTTGATCGAGCCAGCGCATGGCTGCCGCCGCTACCTGAGCGCCCGGCCGCTTGAGGTCGCCGGTATCCCGGACGGCCTGCCTGTGGAGATCAAATGGGCTATCGTAAGTATCGAAACCGCGACTCAAGCCGAAGCGCCGGTCGAGTACGAAACCTCCAACGAACGCCGCGGTCCGGTAGCCGGCATTTTTCAGCACCGTCGCTAAAGTCTCCCCTGGTCCGAAGGGAACACCGTTGTCCTCGACCCCGTTCGCGAAAGGGTACATGGAAGTGAGCAGCGCGACGTGAGAGGGCAGTGTCAGTGGGACGAGTGTATTGACCTGAGAGAACAATGTGCCACCCTTGGCAAGCGAATCGATGTGTGGTGTCGCGGTGCGGCTGGTTTGATAACAACTGAGGTGGTCAGCTCGCAGCGTATCTACGGAAATCAGAATGACCGGCGGACGTTGCTCCGCATGCACGCAGGCGTACGCAAATGCGAACGCGAAGTATCCAAGGCGTGACAATCTATTCCTTGAACAGCTAGTACTGCCGGCGCCGAGCTACGGCGAGTATAGCACTGTGTGCATTAAGCAGTCAGGAAGATCTTGCGCTTATACATCCAATAGAGCACCAACCACTCGACTGTGAGAACGGCAATTGCGTGTATGAGCGGTGTCAGTGATCCCAATGCTCCAGCTAGAGGCTGCGTAAAAATGGCAATCGTCTTGCTCCACGGAATGATGCTTTCTGACATATAGATGGCTACCGCATTCATGCCGATCACAACGAATGGGAAGGCCAGCTTTCTGTAGCCTCTAACGTCGATCAACCAGTAAAAAACCAGGAACATTAGACAGGCAAAACCGGCCGACGCCAGCCCATATGAGGTCGTCCAGATTTTCATCACGATCGGAATCACCGGGTTCAACGCCCAGCCGAGCACCACGGCGGAAAGTCCAACTGCACCGATGATTTTCATTTTGTCCGCCGCACTTCGTTTCGTCATCAATAATTCTCCCAACAACATGCCGAGAATTGTCGTCGAGATGGTCGGAAGAGTACAGATTACAGTTCCCCAGTGCTCGGGCAGCACGCGTCCGACAGTGGCCATGTCGGTCCACAGAACCAGGTTCGCGTTTCTGTCGTAGCTGCCGGCGGGAACGCCTGGTGCAGGGACGAACGCAAGCAGAAGGGCATAGAACACAAGGATGGATGCGCCGGTAATCGCCTGGACACGCCAGGACTTTCGCACGATCAGGAAAGCCGCCAGATAAGCCACAGCGATAGGCTGTAGCGCACTGCTCAGCTCGATCAGGTACGGATGGTGGAAGCTGATTGACTCCCGCAACGAACCGAGCAGAAACAGAACCAAAAAGCGCTGCAATACACGCATGAAGATCTGATGATGCGTTTGAGTGAGCGATCGTTTGGCGTATGAAAAGGGCAGCGACATTCCGGTCATCATCATGAATGACGGCCAGATCAAGTCGTAAAACCGCAGGCCCTGCCAATCTGTGTGATTGAGTTCGTAAACCACGCCATTGAGCACCGCGTTGGGATGCAAGGCTTGAAGACCCTCAACCAGCGCCGCACCCCCCACTATCCAAAACATCGTCCACCCACGAAAAGCATCGAGCGACAGAAGCCGGTTCCCCGCCGCCACAGGTGCGGCAGATACCGGCAGCGCTTGCGAGATCACTCCAGTCTTGACGTCGGCTTCGGTTTCCATAAAGCTAGCGCGCAGAATATCAAAACTTCAGCTTCAGGCCAAGCTGTATGTCACGCGGGCTGCC
>JASHOO010000210.1 GCA_030041035.1 Bryobacteraceae bacterium
CGGAACATTACGCTGCCCTGAAGTCTGGCCGTCCGTGCCTGTTCGGAGTATTCGGGATCGGTTTTCTCAATGACCTGCGGCGCGCTGACGCCGTCGCCGACGCGATAGACGCCGCGTGAGCCTGCGCCTTCTTCCGGCGCCTGGGCGAATGCGACGGCGGCGAGGAGCAGCGCGAGGCACGCCATCGTGATGGGGGATGACTCGGGCAAAGCAGCTTCGATTTTACGCCTTCCTCCTGGCGAAAGCCATGGCGCTCCAGCGGGCATTGACGGAGCAGATTTTGTAATCGACCAGTCCGAGGGAATGGGCGGTTTTGCGGAGGTACTGGTGGGTGAGACCGCTTTGCGGGCGGCCTTTGGGCCAGAGAATCCAGAGCCTGGTGGTCGCGGCCAGGGTGCGGATGCTCGCCAGGCGGGCCTGGAAGAGTCCGGCGTCGGTGACGAACCACATCGTCACGGAGCAATTGATGCCAGGGCTTTCGAGGAAGGTCACACCGTCCGGCAGGGGGCCAAGCATGCTCGCATAGTCGCGCGGCGGATCGAGCAGCCGGACTTTGGCGCCCGGGGTGATGCCGAGCTTTTGGGCAGCGGTGCGGCCGCGGTAACGCTCCATCATTTGGGGCGGCACGACGGGCGCGACCGAGGGATGAGCCAGGGCCTGCTGAAGCGCCGCGGCGAGGCGCTCGAGCGTGGTGTAGACGGCATCGGGAATCTGGCGGCGGATCGTGTCGACTTTTTCGGGCGAACCGTCCACAAAGACGATGGGGATGTGCCGAGTGGACTTGAGGCCACGGAGAAATGCGGCGATGTCGCGGCCGCGGACAGGCAGGCGGGTGAGGGCGATGACGAAAGCCTCGGGGGGCGACTTTCGGATCCGGGCGGCGAGGCCGGGGGCAATTTGGGTGTCGTAGGCGACCTGGTGGCCGGCTGCGCGGAGGGCATGGAGGAATTCTTTTGCCTCGTCGGCGTTCCAGTGAAAAAGGCGGATGCGCGCCATGCCGCCAGGATAACCGACGGCCCTAATGAAAGCTCCCCAAACTGCCGATAGCAAGCGTATGAACTACCGGGTTTCGGCCAGGACGATGGTGCCGGCGCTGGCGGCGCTGCTCTTGTTGGGAGAAGCGCGGGCACAGAGCGTGACGGTGACGGCCGCGCCGAACAGCATCAACATTTATTATGTGGAAGGCGCGACGACGCTGCCGTCGGCGCAGAACGTGACCGTAACGTCGAGCGCGGCGGGGGCGACCTATACAGCGACCATTGCGCCTACAGGATCGACGACCACGGCGCTGTGGCTCACAGCGACTCCGGATTCCGGGACGCTGCCGGCCCGGGTGACGATGCGGGTGAATCCGACGGGTCTGGATGCGGGGACCTACACGGCTTCGGTGACGTTTGCTCCGGCAGCGGCAGTGCCGCCGGGCACGGCGGGTGTGACCAACATCAAGCTGGTGGTGACCGAGCCGCCGCCCACGCTCACCGCCAGTCCCAATTCCCTAACCTTCGTGAATCCGCCGGCACCGGCGGCGCAGACGGTGCAGTTGACGACCAGCGCCGGGCCGATTTCGTTCGTGGCATCGGCCGGAGCCTCTTCGTGGCTGTCGGTTTCACCGGCGAGCGGTGTGGTGCTTCCGGCGGGCCCGGTGACCTTGACGGTCAGCGTGAACGCGGCGGAGATCGGGGCGCAAGTGGCGCCGTACTCGGGAAGAATTACGTTGACCGAGACCGGCTCATCGACGAAAACGCAGATGATCCCCGTTACCTTTACGAACAGCTATCAGGTGCCGACGCTGACCGGGCTGTGGCCGCCGACGGGGAAGGAAGGGGCACCGGCGACGACCATCACGATTTACGGCACCAATTTCGGCCAGGCTTCGGTGGCGAACATCCAAGGACCGCCAGTGGTGCCGTTAGCTACGACGTTCATCAGCTCGACGGTGCTGTACGCGGTGATTCCGGCGGCGCAGATGTCGGCGGGGAACACGTTGACCATTGACGTTTCCAACCCGGCTCCGGGCGGCATCTCAGTGACCACGCAGAATTTCACCTTCACGCCCACGGTGGATGAGGCGGTGAATTCGGCCAGCTACCTGCCCGGGGGGGCACCGGGCGAGCTGGTGACTCTTTTTGGTGAAAACATCGGGCCGTCCACGCCGTCGGCGATGACGGTGGCGGGAGGCTACGTGACGCCAACGTTGGGGGGCGTATCGGTGCTGGTGGACGGCAATCCAGCGCCCATGGTGTACGTCAGCCAGCATCAGATCAACATCCAGATTCCGTATGAGGCGACGATCGGCCAGAACAAGACGATCGTGGTCAGCAACGGCAGCAACCCTTCGGCCAACGGGACGATCACGATCGCGGCCACTTCTCCCGGCATCTTCACGGTAGACGGAGTGCAGGCGGCGGCGATCAACACCAGCGCCAGCGATGGAAGCACCTCGATCAACTCTTCCACGGCGGCGGCGAAAGTGGGAGATATGGTGAGCCTGTACGTGACGGGCGAGGGGACCTACACGAGTACGATTACCCCGCTCGACGGCTACGTCATTCCGGACGGGACGGCGACGGCGGCCATGCCGGTGCTGAATGCCGCGGTCACGGCCACGATCGGCGGGGTAAACGCCCCGGTAACCTACGCCGGACCGTTTGACGGGGGCATGCTCGGCGTGTGCCAGGTGAACCTCACGGTTCCCCCGCATACCACGAGCACCAAAGGAGTTCCTGTGGTGATCACGATCGGTGGGAACGCCACGCAAACGGGCGTGACCATCGCCACCCAACAATAGGCAATTTCTCCGGTAACGGCCGGAGCGCGGCAACCGTACTGATATACTGATAGTGTTGCTTATGAATAGCCGCGCGAAATATCTGGTCGTGATCGGTTCGACCGTATTGGTGCTCCTGCTTTTGCTGGGCACGGTTTTGGGCAAGGGCACTTCGTCGGAAGGGCCTTACCGTCAGATTGCTGTTTACACCGAGGTGCTCTCGCGGATTAAGAGTGAGTACGTCGAGGAGCCGGACATGAAGAGCGTGACACTGGGGGCGCTCAACGGGCTGCTCGAATCGATTGATCCGTTTGCCAGCTACCTCAATGCCGACCAATACAAGGAATATCAAAATCATGCAGCCGCCAAGGGCGACGTGGGCCTGGTGCTCTCGAAGAGGTTCGGCTACATCGGGGTGGTGAGCGCGGTTCCCGGCTCTCCGGCGGCGAAAGCCGGCCTGACGACGGGCGACATTGTCGAGACCATCAAAGGCGTGGCCACACGGGACATGCCGCTGGCGTATGCGACGCTGCTGCTGCGGGGCGCGCCGGGCAGTACCATCGATATCACCGTACTACGCCGGCGGCCAGAGCCGCAAAAGATTACGCTGACGCGGGCGCTCCTGAATCCGCCGCCGGTCAGTTTCAAAATGATGGCGGACAATGTGGGCTACATTCGCCCGGATGAGCTGTCGGGTGAGCGTGTGGAGCAGATTGCGGCGGACATGCGGGACCTGGAGAGCAAGGGCGCCAAGCGGCTGGTTTTAGACCTCCGGCAGTGCGCCGTAGGCGAACCCGCGGACGGCATTGCTTTGGCGGACCTGTTCCTGGAGAAGGGGCTGGTCACGTATCTTCAAGGCCAACAGGTACCGCGCGAGGATTTCCAGGCTCAGCCGGCGAAGGTCGTATGGAAGCTGCCGGTGGTGGTTCTGACGAATCGCGGAACGGCGGACGGGGCGGAAGTCACGGCCGCGGCGCTAGAGGGCAACAATCGAGCCGAGGTAGTGGGCGAGCGGACCTACGGCGACGCTTCTTTGCGGCGCCCGATCACTATGGATGACGGCAGCGCGATCATTTTGTCGGTGGCGAAATACTATTCGCCGGACGGCAAGGCCATCCAGGATACGGGCGTGACTCCCAACGAAACGGTGCAGGAACCGGAACCGCAACTGGAGACCGACGAAGACGTGGAGACACCACGGCCTGAGATTACCGAACCCGAGCAAAAAACGGGTGAGGACCCGATCCTCAAGCGCGGCCTGGAAGTGCTGGCGAAATAGCTGCGAGCCGCGCTTCACGGTCATCAGTTTTCGATAACGTTATCCTCAATTCTGCGCCTGCCGGGTGACATCCTGTCACACAAATATGAGCGGCGCAGTGTGCACGTCGCGGGCTAACCCGTTCAATTTTCAAGTGCAACGATATCCGGTTCATTT
>JASHOO010000211.1 GCA_030041035.1 Bryobacteraceae bacterium
CCGGGAATGGTGCCGAGCGCCAGAAGCCAGAGCAGGCGCGGATTCTGGCGCAGCATCTCATCGTCACCCCAGTCGACGCCGAAGGCGTGCAGGATGATCTGAATCCAGGTGCGAAAGAAGTAGGCGACCACGGCGATGAGCGTGCCCACGTGCAACGCGACATCGAAAGTCAGGCCGGGATCGTTCCAGCCGAGCAGCCAGGGCGCTACGATGAGATGAGCCGTGCTGCTGATGGGGAGAAACTCCGCCAGACCCTGGATCAACGCCAGTACGACCACTTGAACAATCGGCATAGTGTCAGATCGACTATGGTAACGCCGGAGCTTTCGAACACCAAAATTGTCGCCACGCTCGGTCCGGCCACAGATTCGCGCACCATCCTCAGCGAGATGATGGCTACGGGGGTTTCCATCTTCCGCCTCAACGCGTCGCACGGTTCGCGCGAGGACCACGCGGCGCGCATCTCGGCGGTGCGGGCGATCGCCGCGGAACAGGGCCGGCAGATAGCGCTGCTGATGGATCTGCAAGGTCCCAAGATTCGGCTGGGACGATGCGTGAGCGAAAACTGCGAGATCCGCACGGGCGGCGAGTTCGTCATCACCACCGAAGCGGTCATCGGCAACGCGGGCTGCTGCTCCACCACCTACGCGCTGTTCGCTCAGGACGTCAAAGCCGGTGACCGCGTTCTGCTGGCCGACGGCATGATCGAATTGCGCGCCATCGAAACGGACGGCGTGCGTGTACGCTTCCTGGTGGTTTCGGGCGGGATCGTGGGCAGCCACAAGGGCATCAACCTGCCGGGCGTTCAGCTCTCGACGCCTTCGCTCACCGAGAAGGATCTGTCGGACCTCGAATTCGCGCTGGGCGCGGGGGTCGATCTGATTGCGCTCTCGTTCGTGCGCAAGGCTTCGGATGTCGCCCTGCTGAAGCAGCGCATCGGCGGCCGGCCGGCGCGCGTGGTAGCCAAGATCGAGAAGCCCGCCGCGTGGGATCATATCGACGAGATCCTGGCCGAAGCCGACGGCGTGATGGTGGCGCGGGGCGACCTGGGCGTCGAAGTGGCGCTGGAGCGCGTGCCGCCGATTCAGAAATCGATCATCCGGCGAGCGCGCCGCTGGGGGAAGTTCGTCATCACCGCGACCCAGATGCTGGAATCGATGATCGAGCACCGCACGCCCACGCGCGCCGAGGTGAGCGACGTGGCCAACGCCATTTACGACGGCACCGACGCGGTGATGCTGTCGGCGGAAACGTCGGTGGGGAAGTATCCCGCCGAAGCCGCGGCGTACATGGCGCGCATTGCGGCCGAAGCCGAGGCGTCCATCAACAAGCACGGTTTTCAGGAACTGCCGCCGAGCTACAACCCGCCGCACGCCGAAGTGGTCGCCGACGCCGCCTACCGGGCTGCGCGCGACGCGCATGCCAGCGCCATCGTAGTGTTCACCACCAGCGGATCGAGCGCGCGCCTGGTTTCGCGGTACCGGCCGCCGGTGCGCATCTACGCCATCACACCGAACGAAGTGGCCGCGCGCCAGTTGCTGATCCACTACGGCGTCGAGCCGGTGCTCGCGCCCGAGGTCGGGTCGACCGACGACATGATGGCGCAGATGGATTGCCTCATGATCGACCGAGGCTACCTGAAGCCGGGCGACGTGGTGGTGTTCGTCGCAGGGCAGCCGATCGGACGGCCGGGGACGACGAACCTGATGAAGCTGCACCGGATCGGGGAGCTGAGATGATTTACCAAACGGTGCGCCGGTAATGGCGACGGATGTTCTCATCCTTCGAAATCAGGGGCGCGTTGCCTACCTTGGCGTGCGCTACGACGAGCCGGTCGAAGGGATCGCGACTCCACTTCTCTTTCCGCGCCTGTTCCACAATCGCGGGAAAGGGAATGTCGCAGACCTTGGTCCGTAGTTCCGCGGCCAGCGTGCCTATCAGCTTCGTCGCGCTTGGCTCCAATCGGCCGATCTCGTGGAGGTACTCGAGTTCCAGAACCGCTGCCGGAGAGACGAGCAGGTCCTGATGCTCGATTTCGCGCCGCGCGGCCTCGCTGAGCTTTTCGACTTCTCCCTGATAAAGCCGCACGAGGACATGGGTGTCCAGGTAAATCACCTGAGCTCGCTCCACTCCTTGAGCCAATTGATGCCGAGGATCTGGTCGGCATCTCCTTTATACGCCCTGCGTCTTTTCAGCCGCGCCAGCTTCGGTGCCGGCGTTTCCGGCACGATTCGCAGCACTTTGCCTTTGCGCACAACCTCTACCGGCGTGCCCGTTTCAAGCACCTGATCCAGGATGCCGTAGACGTTCTCCCGAAGCTTCGATGCGGTCAACATGTACGTACGATTATACCAAGCCGTACGACCGATATAGCAGGTCGTCTTAGAACCCCAGCTTCTCCAGGGTGTACAGGCTATACGCCAGGCTTTCCACGGGGTCTTCGGCGGTTTCGTCCTGCTCGACGAAGTAGTACTCGATGCCGGCTTTGTGCGCCGCCGCGAGGATCTTGGGGAAATCCAGGACGCCGAGGCCGACTTCGCGGAAAGAATTCGCAGACACTTCCTCCATGTAATGGGTCTTGAGGCCGGGTGCTTTGTCCTTCAGGTGGATCAGGGCCACGCGTCCTTTCCATTTCGCGATCAGTTCAGCGGGGTCCTGGCCGGCCACGCTGGCCCAGAAGACGTCGGTCTCGATCTTGACGAGTTGGGGATCGAAGCGATCGAGGAACACGTCGATGGGGCGCGATCCATCCATGGGTCCGAACTCGAAGGCGTGGTGATGATAGCAGAACTGCATGCCGGCTTTGTGGGTCAGCTCGGCAGCGTGGTTGAACTTGTCGGCATAGCTGCGGATATTGCCGGGGGTGCGCTCGGCGGGCATCAGATAGGCGATCACCATGTACTTGATACCGGCGGCGGCGGCCTGATCCACGGCTTTCTCCCAGGTCATGCCGGGCATGCCGTTGGGGTAATCACGTTTCCAGACATCCCAGTTGCCGGTGACGAGCGGCGGGTCGTAGTGGCAGCTTACGGCCTGGAGGCCGAACTCGCGGCAAAGCGGCAGCACCAGCGGATTGAAAGCGCCGATGGATTCGATGGTGCGGTAGCCGATCTGGGACAGCCGCTCGAGCGATTCGCTGGCGTGATCCGGCAGCAGGTTGCGAATGGTGTAGAGCTGGAAGCCCAGCGGCTGTTTGGTGGAGGCGGATAAGACGGAGCCCGCGGCGAGGCCCGTGAGCAGCGATTTGCCGGCCGCGCGGCGTGTGAGTGGGTTGGGCACGTGAAGATTATACTGCCACCGGGCGCGCTTGCCCCGGCGCGGCGATCCCGCCATGCTGAATACGTGAACTGCTGCCTGCGCGCGGTGATGGCACTGGCGATCATGGTTCCGTCCCCGGGGTACTGCCAGGGCGGAATGGTCCGGGGCATGCGCTACCTGGGCGGGTTGCGGCGTAGGTTGATGGTGCGCTGGTTGGCCCTTCTGACTCCCCTTCTCGCGCTGGCGCAGGAGCCAGTTTTTCGCGCGGACCTGTCGCTGGTGCACGTTGACGCCGAGGTCACGGATGGGACGCGGACGCTGAGCGGGTTCCACAAAGAGGACTTTGTCATCAAGGACAACGGACGGCCGCAGCCGGTGGTCTACTTCTCCGAGGACGTGGAGCCGCTGGACCTGATTCTGCTGTTCGACGTGAGCGGGAGCATGCGGACGAACCTGGAGGGAGTCACGGCGTCCTCGTCGGCGGCGCTGGGGGAGCTGCGCCAGGGAGACCGGGTGGCGGTGATGACGTTTCAAAGGAAGAGCCGAATCGTGGCGCCGTTCACCGAGGATTTGACGGCGGTGGCCAACACGATTCGCGACGAAGTTCTGGGAGGCACATTCGGCGGCGGGACGCATCTGCTGGCGGCGGTGGATGACGCAGCGCAGTACTTCATGCAGGATGGACGGACGCACCGGCGGCGCGCGGTGCTGATCCTGACGGACAACTACGGGCAGCGGTCGAGGCGGACGATGACGGTGGTGGAGCATCTGTGGGAAGCTGATGCGCTGCTGAGCGGGTTGATCATCCGCAGCGCGGCGGATAAGGCCCTCAACACGGCTATCGGTCTGGCGAGCCCGCTGACGCTGCTGCTTCAAGAAGGGATGGAGGGCGTGGCGGAGAAGACCGGCGGCGACACGATCAAGGCCGGCGATCCGGGCGACGCGTTTCGGGAAGCCATGCGGCGGATTCGCCTGCGCTAC
>JASHOO010000212.1 GCA_030041035.1 Bryobacteraceae bacterium
TTGTGCTCACGGGCTCCGATCACGGTCAGCTTCTTGCCATTGGCGCGGCGCCGCGCAGTGGGAATCGCGATTTCCAACTCGCCGGAAAGATACCGGCCGGTGAGCGATGCGGCATTCCTTGCGATCCCCCCTGGCGTTCCTGTCGCCACCAGCGCGCCGCCCAACCGCCCGGCGCCGGGGCCGAGATCCACCACGTAATCAGCGCGCTCGATAGTCTCGGCATCATGTTCCACCACGATTACCGTGTTGCCCATGTCGCGCAGGTGAGCGAGAGTTTCCAGAAGCCGGCCATTGTCGCGCGGGTGCAGGCCGATCGACGGCTCGTCCAGCACGTAAAGCACGCCGCGCAGCTTGGAGCCGATTTGCGTCGCCAGGCGGATGCGCTGCGCCTCGCCGCCCGAGAGTGTGGCGGCTGAGCGGTCGAGGCTCAGATAATCCAGCCCCACGGCCGAAAGAAATTCGAGACGGCGCCGGATCTCGTCCAGAACACGACCCGCAATCTGCAACTCACGCGTGCCAAATTCCCAGCTCTTCACTGTCAGGAGTGCGCGCGCTACCGGCATGGCGGTGAAATCGGCGATGGAGCGGCCTTTCACGCGCACCGCGAGGCTGGAGGGCCGCAACCGCTTGCCGTGGCAGTCTGGGCACTCAACCGGCGACATGTAGTCAGTGAGCCATTCGCGATACCCTTCGGGTGCCTCTTCAAAGCTTTGATCCAGGATTTTCAGAATGCCGGGAAAGCCGTTGCCGCCCTCGAGCAGCAGCGTCTGCGTCTTCTTTGGAAAATCCTCGAAAGGTGTGGCGAGATTGATCTTCAAGCTGCGCGCCGCCTCATGGAGCCAGTGATGCATGTACGCAGAACTCGCGCCAGGTCCGAGACCGCCTTCGAGAAGCGGCTTCGAAAAGTCGGCAATCACCTTGCCGGGATCGAACGTCCACCTGCTGCCCAGGCCCGTGCAGGTCTCGCACGCGCCGTATGGGCTGTTGAAAGAAAACGAACGCGGCTCGAGTTGCGGCACGCTCGTTCCGCATTCCGTGCAGGCGAGCTTCTGCGAGTAGAGCCGTTCTTCGCCGTTCACTACAGCGATTAACACCAGGCCGCTGGCGAGCTTGGTTGCGGTTTCGATCGAGGCTTCCAGGCGCTTCTCGATTCCCGTCTTCACCAGCAGCCGGTCCACCACTACTTCGATGCTATGATTGCGGCGCTTATCCAACGGGGGAATATCTTCATCGAGGGACCGCAACACACCGTCGATGCGCGCCCGCACGAAACCCTGGCGCGCGAGTTTTTCCAGATCCTTCTTGTATTCGCCTTTGCGACCGCGAACAATAGGCGCCATCACCATGATGCGGTCTTCGGGCCGCAGCGCCAGCACGTGCTGCAAGATCTGTTCCGTGGTTTGCCGCGATATCGGATTGCCGCAAACGGGGCAATGCGGAATGCCGATCGATGAGTAAAGCACGCGCAGGTAGTCGTAGATCTCCGTGATCGTGCCGACGGTGGATCGCGGGCTTCGGCTGGTGGTCTTCTGCTCGATGGAAATGGCGGGGCTTAGGCCTTCGATCGAATCCACATCGGGCCGTTCCATCTGATCGAGGAACTGGCGCGCGTAGGTGGAAAGCGTCTCGACATAGCGCCGTTGGCCCTCGGCGTAGATGGTGTCGAACGCCAGCGACGATTTTCCTGAACCGCTCAGGCCCGTGATCACGGTCAGGCTGTTGCGCGGGATTTCGACATCGATGTTCTTGAGATTATGCTGGCGCGCGCCATGCACCGTGATCTGCTTCAGCATTGGGAAGTCCGAGCGGGAGAGGACAGATCTTCATTGTCCCCTGATTCCGGCCGAACACGCAACGGACTGGCAGGCCCGTCTCTGCGATACAATCCGTCCCATGCTGAAACGTGTTTGCGCTCTCGCCGTGTGCCTGGCCGGACTCTCGCCGGCGGCTTTGCTTCGCATCGAGCTCTCGCAACGCTCCGATGTCCTGGGCGGACAATCATTCGGCTCCGTGGGCCCGTACGAGCGGCTGATCGGCAAAGCCTATTTTGCCGTGGATCCCCGCAATCCCGCCAATCGAATCATCTGCGACATTGATAAGGCGCCGAAAAATGCCAACGGTCTGGTTGAATTCTCGGCCGACCTCTACATTCTGAAGCCGCGCGAACTCGCGCACGGCAACGGCGCCGTGCTCTTCGAGGTTTCCAATCGGGGCGGCAAGGGCATGCTGGGCATGTACGATCACGCCGCCGGATCGCTCGATCCGCGCACGCCGGAACAGTTCGGCGACGATTTCCTGCTCGATCAGGGCTACACGCTGGTCTGGCTGGGATGGGAATTCGACGTGCCGCCCACGGAGGGGCTTCTCCGCCTTTATGCACCGATTGCGCGCGACAGCGGCAGGCCGATTACGGGTTTGGTCCGTTCCGAATTCGTTCCCGACCGCAAAGAGACGCGTCACTCCCTGGCCGATCGCCTGCAGATCCCGTATAAGCCCGTGAACCCGGATGATCCCGCGCTGGTTCTCACTGTCCGCGATACACGCGAAGGCGAGCGCCGGCCCCTGCCTCGCGCTGACTGGCAAATCGAGGACGGAACGCACGTGGTGATGCCGGCAGGATTTCAGCCCGGCAAAATCTATGAGCTGGTCTATACAGCGCAGGACCCGGTGGTGGTGGGTCTCGGCCCGACCGCCGTGCGCGACCTCATCTCATATCTGAAATACGGCGGGTCGGAGACGGTTCTGGGCAATTCACACAACCATTTGAAGCGTGCTTACGGCTTTGGCATCTCGCAGAGCGGCCGTTTTCTGCGCACCTTTCTCTATTACGGATTCAATCGCGATGAAAACGACCACCAGGTATTCGATGGCGTGCTGGCGCACGTGGCCGGAGCGGGCCGCGGCAGTTTCAATTACCGCTTTGCCCAGCCTTCGCGTGACGGCCATCCCTTCATGAACCTGTTCTATCCGACGGACATCTTTCCGTTTACCGATCTGCCGGAAACGGATCCCGAAACAAATTTGACCGACGGCATACTTTCACGCGCAACTAAAGACCATACGGTACCGAAGATTTTTTACAGCTATTCGGCCTACGAGTACTGGGGCCGGGCTGCTTCGCTGATTCACATTTCGATCGACGGCCAGAAGGACGCCGCCATTCCCGATACCACGCGCATCTACTTCCTCACCGGCGGCCAACACGGGCCGGCGGCGTTTCCACCGCCCAAGCCGCACACGCAGAATATCAGCAACCCAAACGACTATCGCTGGGCCATGCGAGCGCTGCTGGTGGCGATGGATCGGTGGGCGCGCGAGGGCCAGGAACCGCCGCCGTCGCAATATCCGCATATCTCCCAGGATACGCTGGTGCCCCTTGGCGCCTTGCAATTCCCCAAGATTCCCGGCATCGCCGTACCCACGCACGTGCAACTGGCGTACCGCGTGGACTACGGTCCCGAGTTTCGCACGGCGGGCATCGTTTCGGTTGAGCCGCCGAAGGTGAGCCGCGCATTTCCGATTTTGGTGCCGCAAGTGGATCGGGACGGCAACGAGACCACCGGCGTCCGCATGCCCGAAGTGCAGGTGCCACTCGCCACGTACACCGGTTGGAACCTGCGCTCACCGGATATCGGCGCGCCGGATCAGTTGAACAGCATGATCGGCTCCTTCATCCCGTTTGCCCGCACCAAAGCCGACCGCGACTTGCATCATGATCCCCGCCCTTCGATCGAGGAGCGCTACTCCGGCCGGGCCGATTACCTCGGCAAGATTGAAGCTGCCGCCCGCAATCTTGCGGCGAACGGATATCTGCTGGAAGGCGACATTCCGCAAGTCGTAGAGCACAGCGCGGAGGAGTGGGATTATCTCAGCGGGACGCAGTAGGACGACTCATGCGTGCCGCACCTGCTGATCGGTTCTGCCCGCTGCCAGCCGGCTCTCCACAAGCCGCAAAAACTCCTCTTCCCGCTCGATCTCCATGCGGATCTTGAGCCAGTAGACAGGGAGGGGCGCCATGAGTTCCGGGCATCCCTCGCAGAAGTTGATGGCGTCCTTTTCCGTGGTTAAGGCGGCCTCTGCTTTTGCGGCCCGAAACTGCTGCGCCAGGCGCCGCATTTCACGCGGACGATAGACGTGATGATCGTCAAAGGCGACGCGATCCACGGGCTGAATGGCCAGCGTCTTCAGCATCCTCCAGAACGATTGGTGATTTCCCAGCCCGCAGAACGCAGCCACGCGTGAATAAGGCAGCCCGGTGATTTTCTGCCCACTGGCTGCCTCGATCCAATGATCGAACGCCGCGTGCGCATAAAAAACGGGTGCGTGCGGGTTGTAGCGTCGCAATGCGTGCGTGAGATCATAGGTTCCCGGCGCCAGTTCGCTCCGCGTGATCACGAAAATATCGGCGCGTGCCAGAGACTGGAGAGGTTCGCGCAAGAGCCCCAGCGGAAAAACTTGGCCCCCGCCGAAAGGCGACAGGGCATCAATCAGCACCAGATCCAGCTGCCGTTCCAAACGCACATGCTGAAACCCGTCGTCCAGGATCAGCACGTCGCACCCGAAACGCTCTTCGAGCAGACGGCCGGTCCGGTACCGGTCCACGCCAATACCCACCGGCGCCACGCCCGCTCGGAGAAAGATCTGCGGTTCGTCGCCGGTCTGCGCCGTCTTCGCGCGTGCCCCCGCGTCCAGCACCAGGTGACGTTCCAGCGAATGTCTCCCGTAGCCGCGCGTCAGGATGCCCGGCCGGCGGCCGGCGCGCTGCATTTGCTCTGCCAGATAAAGGACACAGGGAGTTTTGCCGGTTCCGCCCATGGTGATATTGCCCACGCTCATCACGGCGGCCTGCAGCTTCCGTCGCCGCCAGTGGTCGCGCTCGCGTTTCCATGCGCCCATCCAGGACCACAAGAGCGAGAGCGGCCCAAGAATTACCAATTCCGGCAAGAGCGGGCGGACGTGGGGACAGGCTGTCGCCGCCACTTCGCGAATTACCACCATCGCTCGCTCCGTTGCACCGCGGTTCGCTGCCGCACACTGGGCCGCGCGCCTTCCCAACTCGGCTGCGCGCACCCGGTCTGTCAAAAGTTGGTCGAGTGCGCCGGCCAACTCGACCGCCGACGCAATTTCCACGTAGCCGCCTCGCTCCCGAAACTCACGGGCGATTTCCCGGAAGTTCTCCATGTGGGGGCCGCAGATTACCGGTCGCGCAAAAAATGCCGGCTCCAGAATGTTGTGACCGCCGCGGGCGGCCAGCGTTCCGCCCATGAACACTACATCCGCTAACGGAAACAACCCGCTTAACTCACCAATCGAATCCAGCAGCAGGACGCCGGGTAGAGCCGGCGCTCGGTCGAGTTTCGACCGCCGCACGTACCGGATTCCAGCCGCGTCCAGCTTCGCCGCGGCAACGTCGAATCGCTCCGGCCGGCGCGGCGCTAACACCAGCAGCAGGCTGGGATGTTTCGGCGCGAGAGTATGGAACGCGGTGACGACCGCGTCGTCTTCGTCGATATCCCCGGCGGATGCGGGCGGCATGGTGCTGGCCGCGATCCAAACGCTGGCGGGCTGTACGTTTTCGATTAGCTGCCGCACCGCGGAGGCAGCGTCCGCCTCCCGAGGCACAAAGTCGTATTTCAGGTTGCCGGCGGCTTGCACTCGTTCCGAGGGAGTTCCAATTGCCAGGTAACGCTGGCGCATCGTCTCGCTCTGCGCCAAAACCGCATCTGGCCAATGCATCACTTCGCCGAAGAACCAGCGAAGACCGCGGTATCGAGATTCGGTGCGGTCCGAAATGCGGCCGTTGACGATTACCAACCCGCAGCCGGCACGCTTGGCCTCGCGAAACAGGTTGGGCCAGATTTCGGTCTCCAGAACCACTACCAGCGCAGGCTGCAAAGTGCGCAGCACGCGGCGCAAGGCGAATACATGATCGATGGGTGCATAAAAAACCCGGGTGACACTGCTCGCCAGCTTTTCCCCGGCGGTGGCGTGTCCGGCCAGCGTGCCCACGGAGAGAAACAGCGGCGCCCTGGGGAACTCCTCCCGCAGGCGGCGGGCCAGCTCGATCGTGGCCACCACTTCGCCTACCGAAACCGCGTGCAACCAGATGGCGCCCGAAGCAGTCTGAGTGAAGGAAGAAGGCAGGAAACCCAGCCTCTGCCTGAGGGAAGTAAAATAGGCGGGGTTGCATACGCTCCGGATCAGAAAATAAGTGAAGACCGCTGGCAGCGCCAGCGCCTGAAGAACTCGATAGAGGAAATAGATGCCTTTTGTTTTCAAACGCTTGGCTCTACTGATGAGTATAGCGGCGGCACTGCTACCGAACAAGGCTTCCGCCCGCGAGAAAGAGCATCCGAAGTTCGACCTGGCCCCGGCAGCGAGCTACGTGTGCCATCAGACGAGCGAAAAGGTAACCATCGGCGCTTCGGTTTATGACAGCGCGGAGAAAGCCAAAGCCGCGTTCGGTAAGCTGAATCCCTACCAATACGGCGTGATGCCCGTACTGGTGGTGATTCAGAACGATAGCGGCAAGACCATCCAGGTCGATCACATCAAGGTGGATTACGTAGTGCCGGACGGCAGCCACGTCGACGCCACGCCCGCCGCGGACGTCCGCTACCTGAACGGTCCATCCAAACCGCAGCAGGTTCCCAGTCCCATGCCACGCATTCACCGGAGCAAGAATCCACTCGACGCGTGGGAGATCGAAGGGCGCGCGTTTGCCGCCAAAGTCATCCCCGCGGGAGAGTCTGCCGGGGGGTTCTTTTACTTTCAGACCGGCTATCAGCCCAATTCGCGGCTTTACGTAAGCGGCCTTCGGGAGGCCGGTTCCGGACGCGAGCTTCTTTACTTCGAGTTCCCTCTCAAAGACGAATAGCCCGCTCCGAGCGTTCGCTCACTATACGGCTGCTTCTTCGCTCTGGATACCAACGGGATGTTTTCTTTTGGAATGATAACTAAAATTAGTAAAAATTGCGGCCGAAAAATGCCGCATATTACCTCCGGATAACCTTGGCCACGGAGGCTCTAACCTTTGGCAACCGGAGCGTGTATCGCGCTGGAAAATATACTTTAATTAATCATCAGTTTTTAATCGCTCTTCCTAAAATTAGGCCAGAAAAAGTCTTTAATCGTGGGATTTTTCCGATATAATGAAAACCGCGAAGGAAAGGGCGACGTTTTTGCGCTGCCAATATTGCGGAAAAAATCTCTGGCCGTTGCGCGGGCTGTTCGACGAGGACTTTTGCAGCCG
>JASHOO010000213.1 GCA_030041035.1 Bryobacteraceae bacterium
GCGCGTTGGCCCAGTTGGCCATGACGGCGAAATCGATCTTCCAGGTGTCGAGCAGGCGCGCGATGTGGCCGCCGTAGAAATTGCCCGCGCGATAGAGCGTGCCGGTTTCGGGATCGACCAGCGGATTGTCGTTGGCGGAATTGATCTCGCGCTCGAGGAGCGCTCGCGCCTCTTCGAACGCTTCCCAAACCGGACCGAGCCCCTGCGGCGGGCAGCGCAGCGAATAGCAGCTTTGCCGCGCGGAATCGCCAGCCATTCTGCTGCCGGCGAGGTGCTCGCGGATGTGCGCCGCCACGGCGATCTGGCCAGGATGCCCCTTGGCCTCCTGCACCCAGGGGGCGAAGGGTTCGGTGCCGGCCTCGAGCGCTTCAATCGAGAGCGCGATCGCGGCAACGAGCGCGCGCAGCACGCGGCGGGCGTCGATCCAGAGGAGCGTCGCAACGGCGGTCATGACCGTGGTGCCATTGAGCAATGCCAGGCCTTCCTTGGGAGCGAAGCGGAAGGTTTCGAGACCGGCCAGCTTGAGCGCTTCGAGTGCCGACATGGGGCGGCCCTGATATTCAACTCCGCCCACTCCGGCGAGGACGCGCGCGATGTAAGCCGAGGGCATGAGGTCGCCGCTTGCGCCCACCGAGCCGTAACGCGGCACCACCGGCGTGATGCCGCGATTCAGCAGCTCGATGAGCGCTTCGACGAGTTCCACGCGCACCGCGGACGAGCCGATGGCGAATGTCGCAATGCGCAGCAGCGCGGCGGCGCGCACCACATCGGCGGGCAGCGGCGGTCCGGTGGCGCAAGAGAGGTGGCGCATGAGATTGTGCTGGAGCAGCTCGGCCTGGTCGGGCGAGAGTGCGAACTTGATATTGCCGCCGACGCCGGTGTTGACGCCGTAAATGCTCACGCCGCGGGCGAGCTGTTCTTCGAGGGCGATGCGGCCTTTGCGAATGCGCGCACGCGCGCCGTCATCGAGGTCCAGCCGCAAGCGAAACCGGGCGGCGCGTTCCACGTCTTCGATGACGAGCGGCCGGCGGCCGATGGCGAGCGAGTCAGGCATACGGACGTTGTAGCACTCCGCCGTACGGCGGGCAATTCGGGATGTAGGGACGCGGCGCGCTATTCGATGCTGAAATCGGCTTTGGCGTCGGCAGTTTGATTTCCGGTGTGATCGCGCGCGGTGATCGCGATGGTGTACTGTCCGGGACGAATGTTGCTTTGCAAGCTGAGGTTCATCGAACCGGGCACGTAGGCCTTGGGATAAAACGACGAGCTCTTCTCTTCCGCCGCTTTATCCTGCGTGTACAGCACCTTGCCGCCGGGGGCGAGGACGGAAATGCCGTAATCCACATCGATGCCGTTGTTGGGGCCGAACTTGTAGCCGACGATGTCGAAGCGCGCCCAGAGCGTGTCGCCGGGCCTGTAGGCGGCGATGGTGAGGGGATCGCGATCGTCCTCGCCGCGGTAAAAGTGGAAGTTGCGGATGGTGAGCGCGTCGCTCGGCGCCACCTCGCGGCCGCGCACCTGGAACGGAATGTCTTCGGTGACAGTCGCGCCGCTGGTCAGATCGTCGGTCACCTGCACGGTGATCTTGTAGGTGCCGGAGGCGACGATCGGCGGGATGAGGAATTGCTGGCGCACGAGTGGCTTCCAGTTTTTGTCCTCCGGCGTGAGCGTGGTGTCGACTTTATCCGCCATGGTTTCGACCAGGCGCACACCCTTGGGGTCGAAGGCGTCGGTCTTGCAGGTGAGCTGGATTTTCTGGTCCGGGGAGGGTTTGAAGCCGCTGATGTGGAAGGTGAGGAAAACGAACTGGCCGGGAACGAAAGCAAAGCCGGAGCCGACGGGCGGGCCGTCCTCGATGTCGCTGATGCCGGCTTTTAGGATGGCGAGCGGCGCGGTGGCCGGGTAAGCCGCCGAGGCCAGCGCCACGAGCAGCAGGGTGGAACGGGCTCGCTTGGACCCCACGCCTTTATTCTATCTGGCGTCGGGCTCGTTCAGCAGGCGGTCGAATTTCTTCTTCTGCTCGTCGTTGAGGATTTTGTAGATGCTGCGCTTGCCGGTGGCGAGGACATCGCGGTAGTAGTGGGCGAAATCGTCGAGCAGCACTTTGAGCTGTTCGGTCTGCGCGGGCGTCAGGTCCAGCTCCCTTTGCAGCCGGTGGATGGAGATTTCCTTGCCGGGATCGGTCCAGAACGCGGTTTGATGCAAGCCGCGATGCGCGCCGTAGTTCATGACCAGGGCACCTGCAACCGCGCCGCAGAGAAACACGAGCAACAGAGTGACACAGAACGCAGCCCTCGGATAGTGCACGGGCCGCAGTGCGCTGGTTGTGGCCATCGGATTACGGCTCGTAGGAGGCGAGCGTCGCGAGCATCACATCGGGATCCTGCGCGGGCGCCTGCTCAGCCATAACGGTCGCGGGATTGGTGGGCCCGGCGGAGTAATCTGTTTCGCGGCTAATCAAATAGCTTCCCAGAACCGCCAGGGTCATCAGAGAGGCAAAGGCGACACGCCTGCCGAAAACAGGATCCAGCCAGAACAAACTGGCGAACGAGCGGGGACGTTGTTGCTCGACGCGCTCGGCCACGCGGGCGTAGAAGCCGGCGGGCGGCGTGACTTCTTCGCCGGCGCGCAACACCCCCAAAGCGTTCGAAAGTTCCTGCATCCCGCTAACCTCGGTCCGGCATGCGGGGCAGGACTCCAGATGTGCTGTGAATTCTCGGGAACCGGGAGTACCGGCGAGGTACTCTTCGAGCCGATCCAGAATCACCTGATGCATATGTTTCTTCCCTTATAGACCAACATTGTTTCACTACTGTTCTGAGCGGATCTGCGCCCGCTTCAGAAACCCCTCTAGTTCACCCGACGCTTCAACCGGCCACCGGGTTGCGATCCAAACGCTGCGCCGCCTTCACCAGCTTCTGGCGGGCGCGAAACAATTTTACCTTAATTGTATTCTCGTTCATGCCCGTCATCATGGCGAGTTCTTCGACGGAACGGCCTTCCACCTCTTTGAGCATCAACAGGGTGCGTTCTTCTTCGGAAACCCGCATGAGCAGTTTGACCACGTAGTCGCGGCGAGCGAGGTTCTGGTCTACCGGCGCCTGACGGTTTACGGCCGGTTCCGTGTTCTCCACCCGCCGGGCTTCGTCCTCGCTCAGATCGCTTTCATAAACCAGTTTCCGGACCTTCTTTTTCCGCAGATAATCGAAGCACTCGTTCACTGTGATCTTGTAGATCCAGGTAATGAGAGAACTCCGGAAATCGAAATTCCGAATGGAAAAGTACACCTTAGAGAAAACCTGCTGGGCGATATCCTCGACATCGTTGCGCTGGCGGACGATACCGTGAATGATGGAAAATACTTTAGATTGATAGCGTTCCACGATTTCGCGGAAGGCCGCTTCATCGCCCGACTGGGCGCGGCGCACCAAACCGCCTTCCTGGCTATTTTCGTAGTCCACGCGCTTCCTGACCGCCACCCGGCTACCGAGCACAGGAAGTGGGAGGGCGCCAGCCGCTGAGCCCATACACCCCTGCGTACGCATCCCGTACTCGGCGGGTTACATTTATCGTGCTACGCCATCCCCGGTCCCGGCAGGTGGCAAACTCCTGCAACTTCAGGTCCGTCGACACATCCAAAACGTAGCAAACCCGGCAGAAGTTCGGTGGTTGCCGGATTCTGCAAGGGGTTTGACCGGGCGGTGTGATAGTCTATAATCGTAACGAATCAAAGGGGGTTTCTCCACAGATGGTGCAACTGACCGAAAAGGCCGTAGATAAGGTGAAGGAGATCCTGGCGAGCCAGGAACCGAGGCCCGTCGGGCTGCGGATCGCGGTGGTAGGCGGCGGCTGCTCTGGCTTCAGCTACTCGATGGCTTTCGAGAACCAGCCGAACATGCTGGACAAGACGTACAGCTATGACGGTCTGAAAGTGTTCGTCGACCAGGCCAGCATGTTGTATCTGGACGGCGCCGAGGTAGATTACGTCGAGACGCTGGAAGGCTCGGGGTTCAAGTTCTCGAACCCGAACGTGAAATCCACCTGCGGCTGCGGCAGTTCGTTCAGCGTTTAGAGCGGCGATCTGCTGTATTTTCCCTAAGCTGCCGACGGCCGCTGGTGCCGGAGGTAGTCTCCGATCTTTTTGTCCATCTGCCCGATGTGGTGGATCAGCCAGTCGTTGAGGAATTTCAGAACGTCGATGGTGATCACCGCGCGGTCCGCCGCCACGTCGTCCCGGAATTGAACCACTTTGCGGGTGAGCGCGTCGTGCTCCGCCTTGTGCTCAGGGTATTCGGGATAGGAGCTTCTCTGCATGGCTGTTTCTTCCGACGCGAAATGATACTTGGTGTACTCGATCAGGTCCGTCAGGATTTGCTGCAAGCTCTGCTTGCCCTGACCCTTGGTCATCGCCGAGTGGAAGCGGGCGGCCAGTTGAAACAGCTTTTTATGCTGGGCATCAATTTCACTGTTTCCTACGCTAAAGTTGTCGTTCCATTGAAACAGGCTCATACAAAATAATCGGCAGTCGAAACGATCTTCTGTAGATTCGTAATGGGAGGCCTCCCTTGGGTCAATTTGCATCGCCCGCTGTGCCGGAATGACACAGGTCGAGATCGCGGCTGCATCTGCGCCGAGAGAGGCAGGAACGCGATGCCCGGCCGAAGTTACTCATAGCGCAGCGCGATCATGGGGTCGACTCGCGCGGCGCGGCGCGCGGGGATGTAGATGGCCGCAAACACGACCAGCAACAGGAGCAGAGGCACGCCGATGAAGATGGCCAAGCTGTGGA
>JASHOO010000019.1 GCA_030041035.1 Bryobacteraceae bacterium
GAGGCACGCCTTAGTTGCACGCTTCGTCCTCGCCTCTCAACCAGCACGCGCAACACCCCAACCTATCCCTCGTTGTCCGCGCGCCGGCCGCGGAGTTAGAATAGTCTTGTGAAAGCGCGGAAAAGGACCTTGGATGAGGCGGCCGAGGAACTTGCGACCATCGCCCAGGCGCATCTGGCCAGGCTGACTCCGGCAGAACGCACCAAGAGACTCGCCGCCTTCCGGCGCGTGGTTGCTAACGGCGGCGCTGATCGTGCCAAACGCGAAGCGCAGCGAAATACTCAGGCGAACCGGAATCTATCCCAAGTGCGCGAAGCGCTTTAATAAACTCTCGTTCGTCGCCCTCTCTCAACAGTTCTCGAAATGCCTGTTGAGCTCAGCGCGCTCTTTCCTTGTTTTCAGATCCACCGGACGACGCGACTTCCCGCGCCGCATCTCCTCGTGCATCACGTCGTGGATGTCTGATTCGTCGTTCATCTTATTGATTGACGCCCCGGAGTCTGTGCGTCGATTCAGCCGGAAACACGGTACCTAGAAAATGTTTGGATGTCAAGAGATAGCCCGACACCCGGTTGCGGGGCCCGGCTGATAGCCTTTACCCGCAATACCCCCAGCCTATCACTCGTTGTCCACGCGCCAGCGAAAACGCTAAATTAGATAAATGAGCGCGCGAACAAACACGGATCCCTTTTCGGACTCCTTTTTCCCCTCGCGGTTCGCTATCACTCCCACGGATCTGGAATCCTACCTCTCCGAAGCCCTCTCCCAGGGCGGCGACTATGCCGATCTCTATTTCGAATACCTCTCCACCACCAGCATCAGCATCGACGAATCCATCGTCAAGAGCGCGATGCAAGGCGTCTCGCTCGGCGTCGGCGTCCGCGTCATCGCCGGCGAGCGCACCGGCTACGCCTACAGCGACGATCTCAGCCCCTCCAAAATCCGCGAGGCCGCCCACGTGGCTGCCTGCATCGCCGCCGGACCCGCTAAAGTCGAAAAGACCCCGCTCGGAGAAGGCCGCAAGCGCAACCTTTATCCCATCCTGACCGCGCCTCACGAAACCGCCTTACTCGAGCGCATGGATCTCGTCAAGCGTGCCGACTCCGCCGCCCGCGCTTACGATCCGCGCATTTTCCAGGTCCAGGCCGCCTACGCCGACAGCCTCCGCCACGTCATGGTCGCCACCAGCGACGGTGTCCTCAGTTTTGATCGCCAACCCCTCGCGCGTTTGGGTGTAGCCGCTCTCGCCCGCCAGAACGGCGGCCCTCCGCAGCGCGGATACGCCGGCGGCGGTGGCCGCGTCGAGCTGTCTTTCTTTCTCGAAGACAAAACCCCCGAGCATTTCGCGCATGAAGCCGCGCGCCAGGCCATCGTGCAGCTCGATGCCGTCGATGCTCCCGCCGGCGAAACCACCGTCGTCCTCGGTCCCGGATGGCCCGGCATCCTGCTCCATGAAGCCGTCGGCCACGGCCTCGAAGCCGACTTCAATCGCAAGAAAGTCTCGGCCTTCAGCGACCGCATCGGACAGCAGGTCGCCAGCCCGCTCTGTACCGTGATCGACGACGGCACCATCCGCAACCGCCGCGGCTCTCTCAACGTCGACGACGAAGGCAATCCTACTCAGCGCAACGTGCTCATCGAAAACGGCGTTCTGCGCGGCTATTTGCAGGACGCGCTCTCCAGCCGTATCCTCCACGCCTCGCCCACCGGCAACGGCCGCCGCGAAAGCTACGAGCATATCCCCATGCCGCGCATGACCAACACCTTCATGCTGGCCGGTGAGAGCGACCCTGCCGAGATCATCCGCTCCGTCCCCAAAGGAATCTACTGCGCCAATTTCGGCGGCGGCCAGGTCGATATCACCAGCGGTAACTTCGTCTTCGCCGCTTCGGAAAGCTACCTCATCGAAGACGGCAAACTCACCCGCCCCGTGCGCAACGCCACGCTCATCGGCAACGGCCCCGAAGCCCTGCGCTACGTCAGCATGGTCGGCAATGACCTCCGGCTCGATGAAGGCATCGGCATCTGCGGCAAAGAAGGGCAAAGCGTTCCCGTCGGCGTCGGCATTCCCACGCTCAAGATCGATCGCATGACCGTGGGAGGCACCGCTTGAACCAAAACCATCTTGCCGACCTGGCCCAACTCACGGTGAAGCGCTCGCTCGATCGCGGTGCCACCGATGCCGAATGCACTATCTCGGAGGGCAACGAGTTCTCGGTCAACGTGCGCATGCGCGAAGTCGAAAGCCTCAAGCAGGCCGGCTCGCGCAATGCCGGAGTGCGCGTCCTCGTCGGCCAACGCGCCGGCTCCGCCTACACCTCGGATCTTTCGCCTGAGGGCATCGAGCGCATGATTGCGTCCGCCCTCGAGCTGGCCGCCATCACCAGCGAAGATCCCCACGCCGGCCTCCCGGAGCCCGGCGAGCTGGGAGCCATCCCCGGTGATTTGCAGCTCTTCTGCGACGACATCGAAGCCATCGACACCCCGGTCAAGATCAGTCTCGCCCGCGCTGCCGAAGCTGCCGCGCTCGATGCCGATCCGCGCATCACCAACTCCGAAGGCGGTTCCTTTGATTCGCGAACCGGCCGCCGCGTCTTCGCCAACTCCCGCGGATTCATGGGCGAATACCGCTCCAGCTACTGTTCTCTGGCCTCGACTCCCGTGGCCCGCGAAGGCGAATCCATGGAGCGCGACTACTGGGTATCCCTGGCCCGCAGTTTCGCTGGACTTGAACCCGCCGCGCACGTCGGCCGCGTCGCTGCCGACCGCGTCCTGCGCCGTCTGGGCGCCCGCAAAGTCGAAACCCAGCGCGTCCCGGTGGTCTTTGAGCCGCGCACCGCGCGCACTCTGCTCTCCAACCTATTCGAGGCTGTCCACGGCGAGTCCATTTACCGTCACGCATCTTTCCTGGCCGGCAAACTCGGCGAGCAAGTCGCCGCCGAAACCCTGACCGTCATCGACGATGGCACCATCCCCGGCCTGTTCGGCACTACCCCCTTCGATGACGAGGGCGTCCCTTCCCGCCGCACTTCCGTCATCGAGCGCGGCGTCCTCAAAAGCTACTTGCTGAATACCTACACCGCGCGCAAACTCGGCATGAAAACCACCGGCAACGCCGCGCGCGGGATAACCGGCAACGCCGGCATCGGCCACGGCAACCTCTTCATCGAGCGCGGCGAACGTACGCCCGCCGAAATCATCGCCGGCATTTCGAACGGCTTCTACGTCACCGAGCTAATCGGATCCGGCGTCAACATCGTCACCGGCGATTACTCGCGCGGCGCCGCCGGCCTCTGGATCCGCAACGGCGAATTCGCCTTCCCTGTATCCGAAGTTACAATTGCCGGAAATTTGACTAAGATGTGGATGGATATGGAAGCCGTCGGATCCGACCTGGAGTTTCGCAGCTCCACGGCCGCCCCCACGCTTCTCATCCGGGAGATGACCGTTGGCGGCCTATAAGCCACACAACAAAACCGTAACCGAAGAGACCAGCTTCTCGATTCCCATTCCGTTCATCGTCGGCTCCATCGTCGTGATCCTGGGATTCGGCGCCTGGACCGCCTACAACTACTGGGCCGCCAAGCATCCGCCCGCCCCGCCCGTTCTCACTGCCGAAGCCAAGCAGTACGTCCGCAATCTGCAATTGAGCGATGTCGGCATGAAAGCCACCGAGAGCTACATGAAGCAGCAGGTGGTCGAGATCACCGGCAAGATCACCAACAACGGCCCGCGCACCCTCAACATCGTCGAGATCAATTGCGTCTTCTACGATGCCTACGGCCAGCTCGTGCTCCGCGAGCGTGTCGCCATCATCGGCAACCGCACCGGCCCTCTCGCCCCCGGCCAAACCAAGAACTTCCGCCTCGCCTTCGATACCCTCCCCGAAAGCTGGAACCAGGCCCTGCCGCAGTTAGTCATCGCCCAGATCGTCTTCGGGTAAGGCATGCACCATGAAAACGATCGTTTCCGCCTGCATGCTGCTGGCGGTCGGGACTGCCCACGGCCGGGAACTAACGGGCGTCGTGTACTGGGACCACGGCGGACCGACCGGACACGCAACTGGGATGCTCG
>JASHOO010000214.1 GCA_030041035.1 Bryobacteraceae bacterium
TCGAGGCGGTCGAGGATGCGGTCGAGCTCGGGCGAGCCGAATTGTTTCTGGCGCGAGATGCGGGCCACATCGCGGCGGAGCTCCTGGAAGCGGTAGTTGCTGAGCTGGACGCCGAAGTACTGACCGGCGACGTCCTCAATTTCGTGCGCCTCGTCGAAGACGACGGCGTGATATTCGGGCAGGATGCCGGGGACGTCCTCGTCTTTGATGGCGAGGTCGGCAAAAAAAAGGTGGTGGTTAACGATGATGATGTCGCTTTCCGCGGCGCGCTGGTGCATGAGTGTGATGAAGCAGCGCTCGAACTGCGCGCACTTCTGGCCGGTGCAGAGGTCGCGGCGGGCGTCGATTTTGTTCCAGGCGCTGCTCGATTCGGGGAGGGTCTTAATCTCGGCGCGGTCGCCGAACTCGGTGGATTTTTCCCAATCCTGGATGATGCGAAAGTCGGCGACCTCTTCGAGGCCGGTGAGGATGGGTTCGTTTTCGGCGTCGTAGATTTTCTGGCGGCAGGCGTAGTTGGCGCGGCCCTTCATGTAGCAGACGGAGATGGGGCGCGGGAAATGCTGTTGCAGAAACGGGACGTCTTTGAAGAAGAGCTGCTCCTGAAGATTTTTGGTGCCCGTGGAAACGATGATGCGCTTGCCGGAGAGAATGGCGGGGACGAGATACGCGAGAGTTTTGCCGGTGCCTGTGCCGGCCTCGACGATGAGGTGCTTGCGGTCGGCGAGCGCACTCTCGACAGCCTCCGCCATTTCAAGCTGCCCGGGCCGGTACTCGTAATTGGGATGCCACTGGGAAAGCGCACCATGACGCGAGAAGAACTGGCGCACGGTGGAGGCTTTGGTGGGCGGGGACATGTTGGTTGGGCTACAAGATTGATTGTAGCGGGGGAGGAGAATTGAGCGCAGAGGGGCGGAGGAAGGACGGGAAGCTCAGAGCGGTGTTAACGGGCGGTCTGTCCCCCACCGGAAGTCAGGGCACAGCAGGGCGGCTCAGCGGAGATCAACGCCGACTCGATCTCTCGCGACGAGGTTCGACCAGCAGACCGCGCCCTGGTAAGTGGACGTTCACCTTGCCGGCGAGCCGCCAGCGCGGGCCGGGACGGAGCATCTTTCTCACCGTCGATATCAACGAAAGTGGTGCCGCTGACCTTCCACATATGAAAACGCCCGTTGAGGCGACTACCATTCGAATCGAACGAATAATCCTCGCCTGAGCTAGAAAGAAGGCTGGCGTGATGCTGCGTGAAGTCGCGGAGTGCCGCAAGGACAATGTCTCTGGCATCCGTTACACGGTGCATATTAATCGCCCGCCGCAGCCGAAAACCCCACGTCACGTTGTTGGCCATGATCCGGCCGTTAGCTTGACTGACCAGACTATTAACCAGGTCGAAAGCATCGAGACCGTAGGTGTGATAGGGCTGGTCCTCGTCGTTGTGGCCTAGCTGATACGTCAGCAGCACACCCTGCATGAGTTGGCTGTTTCCGGCGGCCAGCAGCGTGCGGTCGAAGGAGGCGTCGCTTAGGATTACCAGCGGCTCCTGCGCGCCGTTTACTTTGCTGAACTCCTCTTTGATTCGAGTCATGAGAGAAATCGCGTCCCCAGGCTCCCCGGAAACGAGAATACAATCGTAATTTCCCCCTACGAGCCGCTGCGGCGGTATCTGGGATCGGGAGGGGAAGAAATCATTCACAAGTGCTTTGCCCGTGGCGTTGATCGCATTTTGGATTAGGTGCGCCAAAGGCAGGGCGTACTCGGCATTGACGTCGCCTGCGACGACCAGAAAACGGCGCTTGCCTTGAGCGACCGCGTAGGCAACCAGATCTCTCGCCTCATCGGTGTCGGTTGGCGACATTCGGATTATCGGGCAGAGTCCGGAAACAGCACGACAGCACATGGTCAGATCTGGGCTCGTCTCGCGCGTTGCAATCACTGGAAGCGGCGGCGAAGCCTGCACGTAATTCGGCAGCGCCGCCTTGGTATCGGTGCTCATTACATGGCCTACGACCAGCAAGGCGTCATTCCGGGCCGCAATGAGCCTGGATACCTGGCGCGCTCCGTCGGCCGTACCTAGATCATCAACGACTTCCGCTTCCACCGGCACGCCGGCAATGGTTGGCGTCAGGAGTTCGTGCTGTTTTTCAAACCCCCGGAAAATCCTCTGTGTTGGACCGTCAGTGAGGGAACCTACCAAATACACCTTGTAAGTTTTCGGCCCTATCCACCAGTCCTTGAACTGATCCTCCACGGTAACCCCAAGTACTACGAGAAGGACGGCAGCAATGGCTTTCGAGAGGATAACAGGAGCCTGCGATTTCAGAGTGTTCCACGACAGGTCAGGAAACATGGCGCCAATCTCCCGCTGAGAATTGCATTTCAATATAGCGGAAACCGCGAAATATTTCCAGATCAATCTGGGGAAAGCCGGTTCGCGAGAACGTCGTTTTGCATAACGCAATCCTTCCATCGTCGGAATATTTGGATTTTATAGTCCTTATGGATGCATTGAGCCAGTCAATGATGAAATCCTGCTAGTGAACTGTCGCAGTCATCTTGACAGCAGCAGCCTAGGGGCGAGGCGTGCCTCGCCCCTACCGGACGTATGACCTGTCATGCCGGGCCTGCCAGCGCCGGGCCCCGAGAGAATTCATCCGCAAGCGGGGGTAGATTAAAATAGCGTAGTTGGATGAGGCCACGACCCGGGTGCGGAAAATGCCGCCTGCTCGCTGCCGCATGCGTGGTCATCGTGTGTGCCTTTCCCGCGTTTTCCGCGCAGCCCTGTGCCGCCTGTCACCCAAAAGAGGTACAGGGTTTCCTGGCGACGCCCATGGCTCATTCCATGGGACCGCCTGCACAGGGGCCTTCCGGCACGTTCTACCACAGCGTCTCCGGCACTCGCTTCACCATTCGTACGGGTTCCGGTCACATGAGCCAGCGGATGGAGCGTGACGGTTTCGCCTCGCAGTACTCCATAGCCTATTCGGTCGGCTCGGGGGCGCATG
>JASHOO010000215.1 GCA_030041035.1 Bryobacteraceae bacterium
GAGAAGCTTTCCGGCGTCAAATGGAGGAAACGCCTGGATGCGAATACCTATTCCCAAGTCCCAAAGCCACGGCGCCGAAGCCACACATGACCAATCTACGCAAAGTTTGGGCCGCGACGCTAAAGAAGGCCGGTGTTCCATATTTTGCTCCCTACGAACTCCGGCATACATTTGCTACCCGGCTGAGCGCGGGCGGCGTGGCAGATCACATGGTGACGCAGATGCTCAGACAGAGCGACGCAGAGGTTTTCAAACTCTACAGTCAGGCGAAGCTCGGAATGATGCGAGAAGCGTTGGCCAAGTTGGATCGGAAGGCGAACGAGCGCGGAGTCACGAGCACACAGGGGGTAGTCTAAATGATTTTCTGCACATTTTTGAGCACAAACGGCCCCTTGTGAGGAGGTTTGATAGTATCGGTGAATTGATTTTGAAAGGTTTAGCTGGTCGGGCCGCCGGGATTTGAACCCGGGACCTCTTGCACCCCAAGCAAGCGCGCTAGCCAGGCTGCGCCACGGCCCGAACACTTTATTGTACTCTCCGCCGTCAGCGCTTGGCCGCGGCTTCCAGCCGAGCCTGCGCTTTCTGCATTTCGGCCAATGCCGCCGCCGGATCTACGTTCATGTGCGGATCTTCGAGTGCCTTCTGCGCCCACTCCAGCGCAGCCTGCGCCCGCGACACATCGATTTCCTCGGCGCGTTCGCCGAGATCCGCCAGCACCCGCACTCGGTCCGGGAGTACCTCGACGAAGCCGCCGTGGATGGCCAAGTAGCGAGTCGCATCCTCTGTCACGTAGCTGAGAACACCGCTCTGCAACTCCGCCACCAGCGGTGCGTGCCCTGCCAGCACTCCGATATAGCCGTTGCGCGCCGGCACCTGCGCCGTGGTCACCCTTTCCTCGACAATCAGCCGCTCGGGCGTTGCGACTTCGAGTTGAAAACCCTCCGGCATGTTACGACGCGGCCTTCATGGTCTGGGCACGCTCCAGCACATCTTCGATCGTGCCTTGCATATAGAACGCCTGCTCGGGAACCTCGTCGTGTTTGCCGGCCACAACTTCCGCAAAGCCGCGAATGGTGTCCTCCAGCTTCACATACTTGCCGGGAAGCCCCGTAAACTGCTCGGCGACGTGGAAAGGCTGCGACAAAAACCGCTGGATTTTGCGGGCGCGCGCCACCGTAAGCTTGTCGTCGTCCGACAGTTCGTCAATGCCCAGGATCGCGATGATGTCCTGGAGATCTTTGTAGCGCTGCAAAGTCGCCTTCACGGCTTGCGCGGTGTCGTAGTGATCCTGGCCGATGATGCGCGCATCCAGAATACGCGAAGTCGAAGCCAGCGGATCGACTGCGGGATAGATGCCCAGCTCCACGATGGCGCGCGACAGGTTCGTCGTCGCGTCCAGGTGGGCGAACGCCGTGGCCGGCGCCGGATCCGTATAGTCGTCCGCCGGAACGTAGATCGCCTGCACGGAAGTGATGGAGCCTTTCTTGGTCGAGGTGATACGTTCCTGCAATTCGCCCATTTCCGTCGCCAGATTGGGCTGATATCCCACTGCCGAAGGCATGCGTCCCAGCAGCGCCGAAACTTCCGATCCCGCCTGCGTGAACCGGAAAATGTTGTCGATGAACAGCAGCACGTCCTGGCCCTCTTCGTCGCGAAAGTACTCGGCGACTGTGAGGCCGGTCAAGCCCACACGCAAGCGAGCCCCGGGCGGCTCAGTCATCTGACCGTAGACCAGCGCGCACTTCGATTTTTTCCAGTCATGCGGATCAATGACACCCGATTCCTGCATTTCCAGCCACAGGTCGTTGCCTTCGCGCGTGCGCTCTCCCACGCCGGCGAACACCGACACGCCGCCGTGTTTCATGGCGATATTGTTGATGAGCTCCTGAATGATGACCGTCTTGCCCACGCCCGCACCGCCAAACAGGCCGATTTTTCCGCCGCGCAGGTACGGCTCGATCAAATCGATCACCTTGATGCCGGTCTCGAACGCCTCGAGCTTGGTGGACTGGTCCTCGAAGGATGGCGCCGCCCGGTGGATCGGATAGAACTTGGTGGCCTGAACCGGGCCCATCTTGTCCACCGGTTCCCCGATGACGTTCAGCACGCGCCCCAGCGTTTCTTTGCCCACCGGCACTTCTACCGGATGCCCCAGACTTTCCGCGCGCATGCCGCGCACCATGCCCTCGGTCGGCTTCAGCGCAACCGTGCGCACGCGCCCTTCGCCCAGATGCTGCTGAGCCTCGCAGATGACGTCGATCGGCTCCGGCACCGTGAAGCCTTGACTGGTGATGCGAATCGCCGTGTTGATCTCCGGTATCTGCCCTTCGGGAAACTCGCAGTCGACCGCCGGCCCGGCCACCTGTACCACCTTTCCGATTACTGTTGCTGCTGTTGCCATAGTTTCTTTGTAACTCCTAAGGGCGCAAAACTCCGCGAATACCGTGACCTCTCGCCCTGACACCTGACACCTGGAACCTGCCTTTACTCCTCCGCCGCAGCCGCGCCGCTCACCACTTCAATGATCTCCTTGGTGATGCCGGCCTGGCGCACGCGGTTCATGTACAGCGTCAGGGTATCGATCACTTTGCCGGCGTTGGTCGTGGCCGAATCCATGGCCATCATGCGCGCTGCGTGGTAGGCCGCCGCGGTTTCCAGCATCGAGCGGTAAACTTCGGTCTCCACAAATCGCGGCAGCACGCTTTCCAGCATCTCATTGGGAGGTTGCTCGAAAATGTAATCCACCATTTCGGCGTGCGCCGGCACTTCCACCGGCAAAAGCCGCGAAATCGCCAGCCGCTGCGCCACCATGCTCTTGAATTCGTTGTTCAGAACGTACACGGCATCAATCTCGCCCGCGCGAAAACGCTCGATGATGTGCCGCGCCATCTCTGCCGCGTAAGCGAAGCTCGGCTTGCCCAGCACACCGATATGCTCAGCTACGAGACGCGCGCCGCGCTTGCGGAAGAAATCCCGGCCTTTCCTGCCGATGGCCTCGATTTGCGTCTCGCCTTCCTGGTGGTCTTCCAGAAACTGCTGCGCGGCCTTGATGAGGTTGGAATTGAATGCCCCGGCCAGGCCCGTGTCGCTCGTGAATAGCAGCAGCAGAACGCGATTCTCCGGCCGTCGCGCCAGCAGCGGATTGGATGCCGCGCGCTCATCGCCGCTCACCGCTGCCGCCAGATTGGCCAGCACCTTCCGCAACAGCGCGGCGTAGGGACGCGCCGAAAGTACCTGATCTTGCGCACGCCGCAGTTTGGCCGCCGACACCATCTTCATGGCCTTGGTGATCTGTTGCGTGTTCCGCACCGACCGGATGCGGCGCCGGATGTCGATCAGGCTAGGCATGGCTCGTGGCCGGCTGTTTCTCCTGTGCCGTGAAACGCGCCTTGAACTCCTTCACTGCATTTTGCAGTTCGGCGCGTAGCGCATCATCCAGTGCCCGCTTCTGGCGGATTTGCTCCCAAATCGAGGGGTGCGCATTGTCCAAATAGGAATAGAGATCCTGCTCGAACTTCCGGCAGCTCTCCACTGGCAGATCGTCCAGAAAACCCGAGGTGCCCGCATAAATCGCCACTACCTGCCGTTCCACCGGCAGCGGCTGGTATTGCGGCTGCTTCAGCACTTCCACCAGCCGCCGGCCGCGATTGAGCTGGGCCTGCGAAGCCTTGTCCAAATCCGAGCCGAACTGCGCGAACGCCGCCAGGTTGCGGTATTGCGCCAGGTCCAGGCGCAGGGTTCCGGCCACCTGCCGCATGGCCTTGATCTGCGCATTACCGCCCACGCGGCTGACCGACAGGCCCACATCCACCGCCGGCCGGATGTTTGAGTTGAACAAGTCGGTCTGCAGGTAAATCTGGCCGTCGGTGATGGAGATCACGTTGGTCGGAATGTATGCCGAAATGTCGCCCGCCTGCGTCTCGATAAACGGCAGCGCGGTGAGCGAGCCTCCGCCGAATTCATTGTTCAGCTTGGCAGCGCGCTCCAGCAGGCGGCTGTGCAGGTAGAAAACATCGCCCGGATAGGCTTCGCGCCCCGGCGGACGGCGCAGCAACAGCGAGATCTCACGGTACGCCGCCGCGTGCTTGGAAAGATCGTCGTAAATGCAAAGCGCGTGCCGCTTGCTGTCGCGGAAGTATTCGCCCATCGAGCACCCGGCGTAAGGCGCCAGATACTGCATGGGCGCGGGTTCGGACGCGCTGGCCGTCACCACGATGGAGTAGTCCATGGCGCCGTAGTCTTCGAGCGTCTTCACCACCTGCGCCACCGTCGAGCGCTTCTGGCCGATGGCGACGTAGATGCAAATCATGTCGCCACCTTTCTGGTTGATGATGGTG
>JASHOO010000216.1 GCA_030041035.1 Bryobacteraceae bacterium
TGACGTTGTTGTTTCCATCGCACCCGTGGAAGGCCACTTTGTGTTGGTTCTGGCCGATGTTGTTGACCGGTGACGTGGTGATGGTGCTGGAACTGAAAGACGCATTAGATATCAGGGTTTGAGTGGTGGTGCTGATAGCAGAATTTATGGATGGTGGATTCGTGTAGCCAACCAGACTATAGACAAAAGAGCCCTGAGTGTAACTTGACACTTGAATCTGAATGTAGGGAAAGTATCCAAAAAATCCCAGGGTGCCCTGTGCTGGTGATCCGGCTGTCACTGTTTGCGGATTACTGCCCGACGTAATGTTGCCTTGACCCAGAACCGCAAAAGAACCTGGTGTGCCAGATTGAGGATTCCGGCGAAGGCGAACGCTGATTCCGAAGGGAGCGCGAACGGCATTCCGGGCCGAAGGCGAACAGTTTTCGGAGCGTAGCGACGCTGGCTTCTCGATTGTGCAGGAAGTGTTCGGCTTCGTCAAGAGAAACCTCTCCGGAGCGTAGCGAAGGAAGAGCGCGGGTCGCGAGAAAAGGGGCGCGGGGAAAGGACGGCACGTCCTGTCCCCGCCTCAGCACACAGAGACCTCGGAGCGCGATTTAGCGCTTCGGCAGACGCGCTTTTAGCAGTCCATGCCGTGACTATTTTTCCAGTCGCCACCCGTACATGACATTCAGTTCCGTCGTGCGCTGTCAAGTATCCGCCGCCAAGCACGCTGCATGAGCCATCGGTGCAGCGGACCCACCGCCATACAGTTCTCGCTCAGCCGCACAATTCGCGTCCCGAAACTGTACCCAGAGACGCTGCGCTGTCTGCAACTTGCTCTGATCGACTGGAGAAAGGATCTTTCGTATCTTGTTGTAAACGAGGTTCAATTCCCGATCGGCAGCCTGAGCCTCTGTGATGAAGCACTGTGTCTGCTCTGAATTTGGCCCGGTCTGACATGGCGCATCTTTGGCGTTCATGTGCTGCGCTACGCCCTTCCCGGCTGACGTCAACAAGATGGTCAGGACGACAAAGGTGACTCGGTTACGAGCATTATCTGCCATTCGATCATCCTACTCTCCGGTAGACACTATCGTTCTCTGATCCCTCCGAGGGCCAAGAGTTCGAGCGAATCCAGCACAGAAAACAGCTTTCTATTGGCGGACTGCTATGCGTTTGGCTTCCCGCGAGTCTTGCGCATCGAGTCGCCACGCATCTCGATGCGATGCGCGTTGTGGACCAATCGATCAAGGATGCCGTCAGCGGCGGTGGGATCGCCGATCTGCTCGTGCCAGCGAGCGACGGGCAGTTGTGAGGTCAGGATCGTCGAGCGAGTCTGATAGCGATCCTCGCAGATCTCCCAGAAGTCACGGCGCTCGGCGTCGGCCAGCGGCGCCATGGCCCAATCGTCGATCACCAGCACATCGATACGGCTCAAGCGCACTAACAGGCTGCGTAAACTGCCATCGGCACGTGCAATGGACAGATCTCGGAATAGGGCGACAGCGCGCATGTAGAGCGCTGAGTAACCATCGCGGCATGCCTTCTGCGCCAATGCACACGCGACGAAGCTCTTGCCGACGCCGGTGGGCCCGAGAACGAAGATATGTTCGTGTTGAGCGACCCAAGCCGACTTCTGCGTGAGGTTACGGATCACGCTCTTGTCCAGTCCGCGAGAAGTACGATAGTCGATCTCTTCGACGCAGGCTCCTTTCAACTTGGCGGCATGCAATCGCCGCGCTAGCGCTTGATTCTCGCGCCACGTCCATTGCTGATCCACTAGCAGGCCGAGCCGTTCCAGGAAGCTCAGGTCGCGAGATGCTGGATCTTGTTCTTGTGCTTTCAAGGCTTCCACCATGCCAAGCAGCCGCATGGCCGTCAGTTTTTCCATCATCGGTTCTTGTAGCATGTTGGTCCTCACTCGAAGTATTCCGATCCGCGGATGTTGTCGTGTGGCGGGGTGGACGACGGCGGCGATGAGGACGGCGGTACCTGGTCAAGCGAGTTCTTCAAGATGGACTCGATGCTTTTGTAGCGGCAAGCGCCTGTGAGCAGCGCTCGTTCGGCAGCGGCTTCCACGCGGTGCGCGGAGTACTTCTCCGCCAGCCGGATGATGCCCAGACAGCCGCGATAACCCATCTCGGGGTGCGGCTTGTCGGCCATGATCCGTTCGAATAGCCGCGCAGTGTTGGGGCCGATGGTTTCCGCCCAATGCACCATGCGCGAAGGCGTCCAGTCCAGATGCGCACGATGACTCTTTGGGCGGTGCTCGTCGTTAGTGACAGCATGCCCGCGGCCGCGGCAGCGCAGGTGCGATGCCACCCGCGCACCCTCATGCAGAATCTCAACCGTGGTGGGCGTCGAACGAATCTCAACCAACTCGTGCACCAGGTTGTAGGGAACGCTGTAGAGGTTGGAATCGAAGGCCACATGGTAGTCGATGTTGACGCGGGCACGTGACCACTCGCTCAGATCGAACGGTTCCACGGGCAGAGGCTTCAAGGCCGGTTGGTCGATCGCTTCGAACGCCGTCGCCCGGCTTCCGTCGCGCTTGCGGAAAGGCCGGTGATTCAACTTTGTGAGCAGTTCACGAATGGTACCGTTGAGTTCTTCGAGCGAGAAGAACTTTCGGTGGCGCAGCGCCGCCACGATCCAGCGCTGGGCGACTTGCACGGCATTTTCCACTTTGGCTTTATCCCTCGGCTTGTAAGGCCGTGCGGGCACGATGCCAAAGCCGCAGTGCAGCGCGAAGTTGTAGTAAGTCGGGTTCAGATCCGGATCGTAACGGTGTGCCTTGGTCACGCCAGTCTTGGTGTTATCGGGAACCACGAGCGTGGGAATGCCGCCAAAATGTTCAAAGGCGTGCACGTGCGCGCGCAGCCACGATTCCATCTGTTGGTCGCGTGCCGCTTCAGCCCAGGTGTAGGAGCTCGCGCCCAGCGTGGCCACGAATAGTGGCGCCTGCGAAGCCTGGCCCGTGTGCCGGTCGTGGACCGGAATCGTAGCACCGGCCCAATCGACGAACATCTTTTCGCCCGCCTTGTGCTCCTGCCGCAGCACTACGTCGAGCTTGGAGCGCCACCGCTGGTACAGCTCGCAAAAGCGCGAATAGCGGTAGGCGTCCGGGCTCCCCTGCCGGTACTCTTCCCACAGCAGTTGCAAGGTCAGGTGGCGATGTTGCCGCAACTGCTCATGGATCGAGACGAAGTCTGGCTTTGAGCGCGCCGGGGTCCGCTCAGTAGCGGGTGGTCCCGATCGGGGAAACAGCGCCGCTTCCACTCGCGCATCATCCCAACCTTCGGGCAGAGGCCAAGTCAAGCCCGCCGCTTCGGCCCGCTTCAGGTACTTGCACACCGTGCTCACCCCGATCGCGCAGCTTCGCCCGATCTGCTGGTAGCCCAGATGTAGTTCGAATCGGAGGCGCATGACCTCCCGTAATTTACGCATGGACGCTCTCCTGGCTGGCACTCTGATCCTCCCTTGGAGGGTTCATTGTGCCGGTGTGATGTCCAGCGCCGCCGTACCTGTGGAAAATCATTCCGAACTCATCGTGAAAACGATTCCGGGGCAGCGCGAAAAACCGTTCGCCTTCCCGCCGGAATCGCCGTTCACCTTCAGCCCGGAATCCTGTTCACCTTCGCCCCGGAACGCTTTTCACGTTCACCCCGGAATAGCGTTCACCTTGCCCCGGAATCCGCATTGGTGCTGATCCGCGACAAACTGGGCCTTTACGGTGCGATGGCTGGCGCGGGCAGTATGACGCCGGAACAGTTGGCGTCGAAGACAGGTACTGATGCTCGGTACGTTCGCGAGTGGCTCTCCGCACAGGCCGCTGGAGGGCACGTGACATACGATGCGGTGAGCGGTTCATTCACCCTGCCAGATGAGCAGGCGTTCGCCTTAGCCGTGTCAGACAGCCCGGCATACCTT
>JASHOO010000217.1 GCA_030041035.1 Bryobacteraceae bacterium
ATCAGGACCCGCATCCCGATGATCATGCGCTCGCCAGTAGGCGTGATTATTCTCGCGCGCATGATCATCGGGATGCGGGTCCTGATCGAACATGTAGTCCGTTACATCGTGCATCCATTTCAGAATCTGCCTCCGCTGATCGGCAGAAATGACCGGATCAGACTGCACGATGGAATAACCGAGCGAAATAGAGCTAAGAGTCCACTCCACCTGATACCAGGCCTGGCTGCTCTCCCGGTAGCTGTAATCGAGCAGTGCCTTGGCCGCGGCCCAGCGCGCAAGCAGGCTGGCCACGCAAGCGGCGTCTGCGTGGTCGCCCGTGGCAACGTAGCGGTTGGCGCCGTCAGTAACCGCATTCTGGAGTTGGTGATAGGATACAGTCGCTTTGGCCTCTTCTGGATTGACTGGCCCGTTGCTGCCGCTGAGATAGTGGTGCGGAATGAGCATGCGGCCAACCGGTGGATCAGGCTGCTCTGAGTTGGTGCAACCACGCATGTCCTTGAGAGCCAGCAGCACGCGTGGATTCGTGGCGGATGCAAGCTCGGCCCTGCGCGCAGCTACATCTAGGAACGATGCGGAAGGATTGACGATCTGAGCCTGATCGATCCGATTCTTTTCCGCAAAACCGGTGACGGACACCGCCGGCAGAAATAAGAAAAACAAGCAGAGAGTTTTGCCGAGTTTCATGCGCTTCAATCGGACCCCTTCTGCTGTAGTAGAAGTCCCAAATTTATGCTGCCGCCGTCCGCCGCTTCCGCACTTCGTCCAGTGTCACCGCCAGAATGATCACCGCCCCGATAATGGCCTGCTGCAAATAAGGCGACACGCCCAGCAGATCGCTCCCGTTCGATAGCAGTCCCATGATAAAAGCACCCACCAGCGTCCCCACCACGCTGCCCTCGCCGCCCTGTAAGCTACCGCCGCCGATCACCACCGCTGCGATGGCTTGCAGTTCGTATCCTTGGCCTGCCGTCGGCTGTCCGGTCATCAGGCGTGAGGCTTCGATCATGCCCGCGAGGCCAGTCAGCATGCCGCCGATGGCATAGACCGCGGTCGTATGAAAGCTCACCGGGATTCCCGCGTATACCGCAGCCTCACGATTGCTGCCGATCGCGAAGGTGTACCGGCCCAGCCGCGTGTGCTCGAGGATAACGTGCGTCACCAGCGCGCACCCGACCAATATCCACAAAACAAATGGCACCCCCAGCAGGTTCCCCTCACCCAGGTACGAGAACTGCTCCGGAATGCGGTGCACCGGCAGCCCGTTCGAGATGATCAGCGTTATTCCCCGAAAGATGCCAAGCGTGCCTAGCGTCACAATGAACGGCTGCACCCGAAGATGCGTGATCATCAGGCCATTGGCAAGCCCGCAGCCGAGACCGGTCAGGATCCCCACCAAAACCCCCATGGGAATCGACATTCCACTTTCCATTGCCATGGTGCCGAGCAGTCCGCCCATGGCCAGAATCGCGCCAACCGAGAGATCGATTCCACCGTTAATCATGATCATGGTCATGCCGAGCGCCATGATGTTGATCACCGCCGTCTGCCGGACCACGCTCGAAAGATTGGTGCTGGTGAAGAAGTTCGGCGACGCAAGAGTCAGGGCAATAAAAAGGATGATCAGACTGAGAAACGGCAGCAGCCGCTGAAGTGCGATCCGCTCGCGGCGGCTTTTTGCGGGAACCGCCGGTACTTGGACCCGTTCCAAAGCCGGCCCGCTCACCGGATCTCCTCGCTTACGGTTTCAAGCGCTGCGTACCGCATGATTTCTTCCTGCGTGGAGCGGCCCGGCAGTTCGCCCGTGATTCTGCCCTCGCGCATCACCAGAATCCGGTCCGCAACTTGTAGCAGCTCCTGCATTTCCGAACTAACCATCAAAATTGCCGCACCCGATCGGGCCAGTTCATGCATCAGGTTGAAGACTTCCGCTTTTGCGCCCACGTCGATTCCGCGGGTTGGTTCATCGAAGAGGAAAACCCGGGCTTGGCGAAATAACCATTTTGCAATCACCACTTTCTGTTGGTTACCGCCGCTCAGGCGCCCGCACAACTGGCGGGCGGAAGAAGCGCGGATGCGCAGCCGGCCCATGAAATCCCTGGCCGCGGAGTTTTGCGCCCCACGGTCGAGTAGGCCGAAGCGGCTGATTCCGCGCACGTTAGCCAGAGTAATGTTGTGCGCGATGGGCAGTCGCAGGGCCAGGCCCGTAATCTGCCGGTCTTCTGTAATCAGCGCGATGCCGGCCTCCACGGCCTCTTGCGGAGACCGTAGGCGGGCTTCTCGCCCGCAAACGAAAACTCTCCCCGAATCAATGGGATCCACAGCGAACAGAGCACGGCACAGCTCCGTCCGCCCGGCGCCGATCAGCCCGGCCATGCCGACAATCTCGCCGGCGCGGAGCGAAAGCGAGATATCGTGCAACTCGCCCTTCCTATTAAGTCCCTCGACACGCAGCAGTTCGTCGCCGGGCGGGAGCGGATCGCGATGGTAGATGGCGGAAAGCTCGCGCCCTACCATGTGCTGGATGATGCGGTCCGTAGTCAGCTCTGCAAGTGCGCCGCTATGAACGGTTTTTCCATCTCGCAGGATGGTGACCCGATCTCCGACAGACTGCAATTCGTCCAGCCGGTGGGTGATGTAGATCACTCCCACACTCCGGTCGCGCAAGGTTCTCACGATGCGGAAAACTTCGGCGGTTTCTGAGCTGGAAAGTGACGAAGTCGGCTCATCGAAAATCACCAGGCTTGAGCCGTGTAGGATCGCTCGGCAGATCTCCACCAGTTGCTTGCCGGCGGGGGTGAGTTTTTCGACCCGCCATTCGGCGCGAAGCGGGAACTGGTGATCTCGAATCAAGCGGTTCGCGGACTCGATCATCCGCTGGCGCCGTACCCAGCCGAAGGGCAGGCGCTCCTCGCGACCCAGATAAAGGTTTTCCGCTACGGTCAGGTGCGGAGCCAGCAGCGACTCCTGATGAACCATCGAGATACCAATGGCCGCCGCCTCGGCGGGAGTTTTCAGATGCACCTCGCGGCCCTGCCAGAGCATGCGGCCGGCGTCGCGCTCGACAATCCCCGCTATGATCTTCATCAGCGTGGACTTGCCGGCTCCGTTCTCGCCCAGAAGCAAGTGGACTTCGCCGGCCTGGACAGTCAAGGAACCGTCAGAGAGAGCCGTGACTCCGCCGTATCGCTTTTCGATATGATCGAGCTCGAGGAGCACCCGAAGCGAACTAGTTTACTCTATCCGGAGCGAAGACTCGTTGGTTCGTCTGAAAATGCGCTGAAACGGAAGGGGAAAATAAAAAAGGTTCCAAGTGACCCACGTTTGCAGCCGTGCTTTCGACCGGCATGCCCGGCCAAAGACATGGCAAACAAAACGCCCGGACGTCGGCTTTTTGACTCCCCGCTCCCTGTCTTTCTCAGGAAGCGGATTAACGCTTCAAAGCCCGCCTGCTAGGCCGCCTTGCCTGGGACCGGCGTTTCGAAAGGCCTTTCGCTCGCTCACGGCAGCTCCCCGTTGCCGGGACACCGCCCTGAGGTCAAAGCTCCGGGCTTATTTCTTCAACGCCACGCTGGACTTATGCCGAGCCCGTTCGACTCATAGCTCCCCCGCTCAACCCGGCCTTCCGGTGTGGGCGGGATCATCGCCATGAACCCGTTGCCCGACTTCATCTGCGTTTCGTGCAGAGCCTAAATCTCCACTCCCCTCGAGGGACTATTACGTCCCTTTGCGGATCGCAGCGTTCGATTTGGTTTTCCGCTCGAAAGTCCGCTTGTATGAGGAACCCGATTGCCCTTCGCTCCCCGGAGGCATTTCGCTTTAAACAATCCGCCTTCGGATCATCGTTCCAGGCTCGCTACTTCTCACCAAGCTCGACTGTTCCGTGAACCTCTTGGAACCTTAGCCATGATGCCCTTAAAGCCGGATCGCGTCAAACGAAATCTTCGCCGTTGCGAGGCTTTTCCTCAAGATTGTTGCTGTGTGATTTCATACAGGTAGCGCCTAATCCAAGTGGACTTGCAGTGGAAAATTTGAGCATGCGTGTGGAAAAAACAGGATGGATGCGTGGTGTTGCGAATCACTCTCATTCAGGATGCTTTGGTAGCTACGGAGGCCAGTTTAAACAGCGGCTCCTGAACTTTGCGCATGAGGCGCGCGCTGCGCAACTCTGCGGTGAAGCCCCACTTTTGGTAGAAAGGAACCATCTCATCACGGCAATAGAGCTCGATGTGCTCAACAAACAAGAGTGCGGGGTGTGAGGTGATGGCGTCGAGGAGCATTTTTCCAAGGCCGAGCTCGCGATGCTGACGGTCGACGATGACGTCGAAGATGAAAGCCTTGTAAACGAAGTCGGTGAGAACGCGGGCGAAGGCGGCGAGCCGGCCGGTTTCGGAATCGCAGAACGCGAAGATCAGGTCCGAGTGCTGCACCACGCGCCGCACGTCCTCGATCTTGCGGCCGCCGCTCCACCATTCTCCCTGATACATGCGCCAGAGCTGCTCGATGTGGTCGCTGGTAAGGCGGCTGACGAATTGCAATGGGGGTTCGGAGCGCTCGATCATGAGGCACCCCGCAATCGGACAGCGGCCAGGGCGCAGAGTGCGGAGACCGAGCAGGAGAAAGCGATCCGCTCGCCTGCGAACTCGAGCCTTTCCCGGTGATGGGACCGGAGGCCGGCGGCGAAGTTCCGCAACGTAGCCATTCCAAATCATAACCGGGCAGGACAGAGTAAGTACAGATGCAGATTTATTTAATTGTAACCAGTACAGATGTCGGGTTGGGGAACTGATAGCAATGCCCGATGCGATTCCCCGCAGGATTCCCGCGCCAGTTCTGGTTACAATTTCGCCACTCGCTCCTTGAGTTTGCGCAGGGCGGTTTCGTCGCGTTTATAGAACGTCCACTGCTTGATCCGCCTGGCTTGAATCAGGCCGGCGTCGGCGAGGATGTTGAGATGCTCGCTGGCGGTAGGCTGGGTAATCTTCAGTTTTTGTGCGAGAAACAGGCCGCAAACACCGTCCTTTACCAGATCGCCGTCTTTCTGAGCAGGGAAGTGCCGGCGCGGGGCCTTGAGCCACTCGAGTATCTGCAATCTCCGTTCATTGGCAACGGCGCGAAGCGCGACATCCATTTTCATATAGACAATTAGCCAACTTCCTAACTATATTAAAGAAAAACGTGCTCCACAAGGCCATTGATCGGGACTCGATTGCGGCGGCGGAACAACTGATCCGGCCTTGGATTCGCCGCACGCCGGTGGTGGAGGTCGATGGCGCCGATCTTGGTTTGAATCTGAGAAATCTGGTGCTGAAGCTGGAGCTGCTGCAACATACCGGGTCTTTCAAAACCAGAGGCGCGTTCTCGAATCTTCTGAGCCGCGAAGTGCCTGCTGCGGGCGTGGTGGCGGCATCGGGCGGCAATCATGGAGCGGCGGTGGCGTTTGCGGCCCACAAGGTGAGGGTTCCGGCGACAATCTTTGTCCCGCAGGTGGCTTCGCCGTCAAAAATTGAATGCATTCGCAGGTATGGGGCAAACCTGATGATTGTCGGCGACAGCTATGCTGAGGCTTTGGCTGCATCTGAAGTCTGGACCCGGCAATCGGGCGCGCTACCGATTCATGCTTACAACGGCGTAGAGACGCTCCTCGGCCAGGGCACGGTTGGCATGGAAGTAGAGCAACAAGCTCCGGATCTGGACACGCTTCTGGTAGCTGTGGGCGGAGGCGGACTGATTGGCGGGATTGCAGCCTGGTATCGGGGCCGCATCCAGATCATCGGCGTCGAACCGGAAGCGGCTCCCACTCTCACCCACGCGCTGGCGGTGGGACGGCCCGTGGACGCGCCGGCGGGCGGTGTGGCAGCGGATTCCCTGGCGCCCAAACGGGTCGGGGAGATCGCGTTTCCTATCACCCAGGCATTTGTCAAAGGTGTCGTGCTGGTCACCGATGAAGCGATCCGGCGGGCGCAAAGCACCCTGTGGGACGTAGTGCGGATCGCCGCTGAACCCGGGGGTGCGGCTGCCCTGGCGGCACTTCTTTCCAAGAGATACGAGCCGCAATCGAACGAACGTGTCGGTGTAGTGGTTTGCGGAGGAAATACGAGTGCGGTTTCGTTCGGCACGGCAGCCGGCGCCGCGTAGCGAGACGGTCAGCGGCAGGACACGGTAAGTACAGATGCTGATTTATTGAATTGTTACCAGCACAGATGTAATATTGGGGAGCTGATGCCTCCTTTAGCGGCGGTCAAGACCCCCCTTTATTTGAAGCTGGCGCGATCGCTTGAGGAGCAGATGAGCCGCGGTGTTTTACGCCCGGGCGACCGCCTGCCTTCGGTGCGCGCGTTCAGCCGGCAACAACGCGTGAGCATCTCGACGGTGCTGGAGGCCTATATCTGGCTGGAGAACCGCGGGGCGATTGAGTCGCGGCCGAAATCCGGATTCTTCGTGCGCGTGCCATTCGCCAAAACGGTTCCGGAACCGCGGTTCCAGACGCCGGCGCCGCGGCCCGCCAGTTTCAGCGCGAGCGCCATTGTCCGGGAAGTGATCCGCAGCGCGGATCGTCCGGGCAACGTGCCGTTGGGTTCCGCATTGCCGGATCCGCAGCTCATGCCGAACGCCAAGCTCAACCAGATTTTGCGGCGCATTATCCGGCGATATCCGATGCACAGCGCCGAATACACGTTCCCTCCGGGTGCGGAGGGTCTGCGGCGGCAGATCGCGCGGCGTGCACTCGGCTTCGGTTGCAGCCTGGCGCCTTCGGAGATCTTGGTTACGAGCGGAGCCATGGAGGCGCTCAACCTGGCGCTGCGGGCGGTGGCTCGGGCAGGGGACGTAATTGCGGTGGAAAGCCCGACGTACTTCGGTGGTCTGGACGCGATTCAGTCGCTGGGCATGCGCGTGATCGAGATTCCCACGCATCCAAGTGAGGGGATGAGCCTGGATCTGCTGGAAAACGCCATCCGCAAACACCGCGTGAAAGCGTGCGTGACGATCAGCAACGGGCACAATCCGCTCGGCTACGTGCTCTCGGACGACTACAAGAAGGCGCTGGCGGAACTGACCGCGAAGCACGATGTCGCCCTGATTGAAGACAACCTCTACGGGGACCTGGCGTATGGGCCGCGGCCACCGAAGCTAGCCAAATCGTTCGACCAAAAAGGCAATGTGCTGCTGTGCGCATCGATTTCGAAAGTGATATCACCGGGCTTCCGGCTGGGATGGATTCACGCAGGGCGCTATCAGGAGGAACTGGAGCAGCTCAAACTCAAAACGACGGTAGCCACGGCGACGCTGCCGCAACTGGTGGCAGGCGAGTATCTCGAATCGGGCGGGTTTGACCGGTATCTGGTACGGCTGCGGATCGCTTTCGCGGAGCAGGTTCGGATGGTCAGCCAGGCGGTGGCGAAATATTTTCCAGAAGGAACGCGGATCACACGACCGGCGGCCGGGTATCTGCTGTGGGTCGAGCTGCCGAAGAAGATCGACTCATTGAAGCTGTTCCGGATGGCGGTGGATGCAAACATCGGTATGGTGCCGGGGCCGATTTTTTCGACGACGGGAAGATTCGGGAATTGTCTTCGGCTGAGTTGCGGATACCGGTGGTCGGACACGATTGACCGGGCGCTGGTGACGCTGGGGCGGGCTTGCGATGAGATTGCGCGGGGGGGCGTGAGGAGCCAGGCATAATCAGAGCGTTCGTTTTAAGCCACATCCCACTGCGAAGCGAAATCGGGATTTGAGGTCTCCGTCCCTAGCTTCGAAGCAGTATTTCGAGGCCGATCATGACCGGCGTCGTTGCCCGGATCGGCTCCAATTTGCCCGCAGGCTGCCCTATTGTCATAGCGTCAGGGTTACCTTCGTCAGCGTGCGCGGAAGGTCGGGATTGAGGCCTTTCTGCGCTGCCAGATACGCGGCGAGGATCTGGGCGGGGATGATGTAGGGGATGGGCGTGTAGAGCTCGGGCAGGCGTTGCGGGAGGCGGATCACGCGGGTACCGATTTCGGCTGCGGGCATGTTGCTCGAGTCAGTGATGACCACGGTCTCGGCTTTGAGGGATTTGAGTTTCTGGATGGCTTCGCGGACGGGCGTCCAGGTAACGCCGGAGGGGGCGAACACAAAGACGGGGAAGCTGGGCTCGACCAGGGCGATGGGGCCGTGGAGGAAGTCGGCGGAGGAGAAACGCTCGGCGACCACGTAGCAGGTCTCCATCAACTTCAGGGCGAATTCGAAGGCGTTGGCGTAATTGAGGCCGCGGCCCATGACGACGCAGTGGTCCATGAAGCGGAAGCGCTCGGAAAGAGCGGCGATCTCGGGTTCGAGGCGCAGAGCGAGCGCAGCGCGGTCGGGCAGACGCGCGAGATCGTCGGGGCGAATGCGCGCGCCCAGTGCATAAGCGAGTAAATAGAGGATGAGAACCTGGCCGGTGTAAGTTTTGGTGGCGGCGACGCTTTTCTCCTTGCCGGCATGCACCAGGAAAACCTGCTGCGCGAGCCTGGCGAGCGAACTGGAAGCTTCGTTGGTGATACCGACGGTGAGGGCGCCTTGCTGGCGGGCCTCCTGGAGGATGAGGTTCGTGTCGGTGGATTCGCCGGATTGCGAAATGGCGACGACCAGCGCTTCATGAAAATTGACACGTGTGTTGTAGAGCGTGTAGATGGACGGCGCGGCGAGGGAAACGGGGATACGGGTGGTGATTTCGAGCAGGTAGCGGCCGAAGAGCGCGGCGTTGTCGGAAGTGCCGCGGGCGACGAGCACAACGAGAGCCGGGCGGCGCTTCCCGATGATCCGCTTGAAGCGCTCGACGCGTTTGAGCTCGTTGCGCAAGGTGCGCTCCAGGCGCTCGGGCTGTTGGCGGATCTCTTCGAGCATGCGAGACATGATTTCCAGGATAGTCGAAACCGGTCCGGAGAGGCGCTGAGAATGCGACAGCGAGATCCCGGTTGACGGGCGCTTTGGCGCGATGCACCATGTTAAGTTTATGACTACGCCGCCACAGCAGCCGAAAATACAACTCATTCACACGCCGGAGTATCGGGAAGGGTACGCCAACAGCGTGCAGATTCGCGTGAACCTTTGGGATTTTTTGCTGCTGTTCGGCCTGGTGAATCAGACGTCGCCGGAAACAGTGAACATCCACAACTTTCAGGGCATTTATGTCAGCCCGCAACAAGCCAAAGCGCTGCTCAACGTGCTGCAACAGAACGTCACGCAGTATGAAGCGGCGTTTGGCGAAATCAAGCTCGAGCCGCGCGCCGGTGCGGGTTTTGTGCAGTAACGCCGCATGCAGGCTACGCCCGCGGGTGAACGGGCCGGGGCACCGAACTTTCTTTTGATTGCCGCGGCGTTCGTTGCGTTTATTTTTGCCAGCCATCTGCCGTATCTGAAAGTGCCCTTCTATTGGGACGAGCTGGGGCAATTTGTCCCGGCGGCGCTGGATATTTTTCAAAAAGGCGAATGGATCCCGCGCTCGACTGTGCCCAACGTGCATCCACCGGGGGTCATGGCGTACCTGGCGACGGTGTGGTCAATGGCGGGTTACTCAATTGCTGTGACGCGGCTGGCGATGCTGGCGCTGGCGGCGGCGGGCGCGGTAATTACGCTGCGGCTCGGGTTGTGCATGGGGCTTTCGGTGGGACCGGCGGCACTGGCGGCGGGATTTCTCGTGATTGCACCGCTGTTTTTCGCGCAGGCGATGATGGCGGAGCTCGATATGCCGGCGATGGTGCTGCTGGCGCTGGCGCTGGTGCTGTTCCTGGAGGAGCGGATCGCGGCGGCGGCGCTGGTTTCGACGCTGCTGGTCTTAGTGAAAGAGACAGGCATTATCGCGCCGGCTCTGTTTGGCTGGTGGTTGTGGAGAGAGGGGCGGCGGCGGGAAGCGCTATGGTTTGTGGCGCCGGTGGTGCCACTGCTGGCGTGGCTGGCGGCACTCGATCGCGCGACGGGGCGATTGTTCGGCAATGCGGCGTTTACGCAGTACAACGTCTGGTATCCGCTCCATCCGGTGCGCTTGCCGCTGGCGCTGCTACGGCGTTTGTACTACCTGTTTATCGGGACGGGGCACTGGATCGGGACGATTGCCGTGATTCTGGCGCTACGGGAGGCGCGGACGTTTCGGACGCGGGCGTG
>JASHOO010000218.1 GCA_030041035.1 Bryobacteraceae bacterium
ACCTCCGATAATAACCGCCGCGCGAAATATTACAGCCTCACCGCCACCGGGCGTAAGCAGCTGGAAAAGGAAGAAGAGAACTGGGCCCGGTTAACGCGGGCCGTGGCTAAAGTGCTGCGGTACGCCTGAGGAAAGCCATGTCGTGGTTCAATCGCCTGCTCGGCTCACTTCGCAAAAACAAGCTGGAGGACCAGCTCGATGATGAACTGCAATTTCACATCGAGATGCGGACCGAGGAGCTCGTCGCGGAAGGCATGAGCCGCTTGGAGGCCCAACAACGCGCGCAGCACATGTTCGGAAACCGAACACTTCTGAAAGAGAGAACCCGCGAAATGGATACCATCGGCTGGATCGAGAGTCTGGGGCAAGACCTGCGCTATGCCGGGCGCATGCTTCGGAAGAGTCCCGTTTTCACCTGCGTTGCCGTGCTCTCGCTCGCGCTCAGCATCGGCGCCAACACCGCGATCTTCTCCGCCGTGTATGCCACTTTGATCAAGCCCCTGCCATTCAAGAACGCGAACCGGCTGGTGTTTATCCGCAAAAAAAACCCTCCGCGCGGATGGATCAAGAACCCCGTTTCACCCGCGGAGATTCTCGCCTGGCGCGATCAGAGCGGCGTGTTCGAGGATCTTGCGGCTTTCACGTCGAGTTCGTGCGTCCTGACCGGCACGGGCGAAGCCGAGGAGTATCCGTGCGAGATCGTTTCCAGCAATCTGTTCCCGCTGCTCGGCGTCGCGCCCGTGCGTGGCCGCAACTTTTTGCCGGAGGAGGACAAGAAGGGTGCCCAGGTCGCCGTCCTGAGCTACGGTCTCTGGCAGCGGCGGTTTGGAGCCCAGGAAAGCGTACTCGGACGCGCCATAACCGTCAATGGCGCCAGCTATACCGTCGTCGGAGTCATGCCGGCCGGCTTTTCGCACCTGTACGCCGCCACCTACGACGACATTGCGGAAATGTGGATTTCCGGCATCGCGCTGTCACCGTTGAACGCCGGGAATGATTACTTTGGCGTTGGCCGCCTCAAGCCCAGCATTAGCCTGCAACAGGTCGAGGCGGCCATGACCCCGGTTTCGATTCGTCTGGAACAGGTGGACCCTGGTCTCAAAGGCTGGCGTGCGGAGATGATAAGTCTGCGCAATCTTCTTTCCGAAATTACGCGTCCGGCGCTGATCGTCCTGATGGGTGCGGTAGCCTTCGTACTGCTGATTGCGTGCGCCAACCTGGCTAACCTGTTATTAGCGCGCGGCGCCGCTCGCACCAGTGAGTTTGCCTTGCGCAACGCCTTGGGCGCGAGCCGGGGCAGACTGGTCCGGCAGTTGTTGACGGAGAGCTTGTTGATCGCCTTCTGTGGCGGGCTCCTGGGAGTCTGGCTTGCCGTTCTTGGATGCAAGGGTCTAGCAGCGCTTGCGCCCGATTACGTGCTGAATTCCGCACCCGATCTGGCGCGCGGAGCAGCGGATCTGCACGTTCTCGCATTTGCCGTCGTGATCGCTTTCCTGACAGCCTTCGTTTTTGGCATCGCGCCGGCGCTCCAGGGCGCCCGGCCGCAACTTACGCAGGCGCTGGGCGAGAACAGCCGCGGATCGATGCAAAGTCCGCGGAGCCGCCGTTTTCGCGGCGCTCTCGTGGTCACGGAAATCGCGCTAGCGATGGTGTTGCTCATCGGTGCAGGACTGATGGTCCGCACGCTTGCGGAACTGAGCCGGTTAAGCCTCGGCTTCAATCCAGCTAATCTTCTGTCGCTGCGCGTTCCGTTTTCCGGCGAGCGTTACAAAGAGCCGCAATCGCATGTGGAGTTCTGGCAGCGCGTCGTCGCGGAGGTCCAGGCATTGCCCGGTGTGGAGGCCGTTAGTGTGTCTCGCGGCGCGCCCGTGGGCGATTGGTCGGGCCAGTTCTTCACCGCCGCCGATCATCCGAACCCGCCGGCTGGCCAGGTGCCCGACGCGAATTATGTGATCGCCGGCCCGGATTATTTTCGAACCACCCAAATTCCCTTCCGGCGCGGGCGCAGCTTCAACGAGCACGATACGCAGGCCGCGCAACGGGTGGTGATCGTCAGCGAAAAGCTGGCTGAGTCGATCTGGCCGGGCGAGGATCCTCTCGGCAAACAGTTGCACGTTGGATCGCCTGACGACAAGGAGCCTTGGCTGACAGTGGTGGGAGTTGCCGGAAATGTGCTGAGAGATGGGCCGGGTGTCGCCGCTCGCAATGAGATGTACATTCCCTATGGGCAGTACCCGTGGCTGGGGGGTGGGCCGCAGCATCTGCTGGTGCGCACATCTCCTTCAATAAACCCCGAGAGTCTGAGCCGGGCGGTGGTAAACGCAATCCACCACGTGGATAACAGTCTCCCGGTGACAGACATCGCTCCCGTCGAGCGGGCTGTTGCCGAACCAGTCGCGGCGCAGAGGATGGTGATGGCTCTCATGGTATCGTTCGCCGCTCTCGCGCTGGTACTATCCACGCTCGGCATCTACAGCGTGCTTTCGTATTCCATTGCGCAGCGGACACGCGAGATCGGTCTGCGCGTGGCGCTCGGCGCGCAACAGGGCGATGTCCTGCGGCTTGTGGCCGCCGGCGCGGCACGGCTGGCCCTGATCGGAATTGCGCTCGGGGTAGGCGGCTCGGTGGCGCTCACCCGTCTGATGACTGACCTGCTCTACGGCGTCCGCCCCACCGACCCGGTTACCTTCGTGGCCGTCAGTCTCGCGCTATTCGCCGCTTCCATTTTTGGCTGCTACGTCCCGGCCCGCCGTGCGATGAAGATCGACCCGATCGCGGCTCTGCGTTGTGAGTAGAGCTTGGACCGCCGCGCACAAATGGTTCACGCCCCCGCTTGACGCCGCGCCGCTAATGCCGCAAAGTAATGAGACCAACCCTCGTTGGCAGGAGGCTCAAAGTGCTGAAGCGTGTCTTCGTTCTCGCCGCTCTATTTGCATCCGTTCTATGCGCCGCCGATATCACCGGCACCTGGAAAGGCACGGCCCAAACGCCGGTCGGCACGACCGAGCGCACCTTCGTGTTCAAAGTGGACGGCAACAAGCTCACCGGCGAAACTACCAGCGAGCGTTTCGGCAAGTCCACCATCGAAGACGGCAAGATCGATGGCGACAATATCTCGTTCACCATCACCATAAACTATGACGGGAACGAACTAAAGGCCAGCTACAAAGGCCAAGTGAGCGGCGACTCCATCAAGCTTTCCGTGGAAGTCCAAGGCGTCGACCAGACCATCGAATACACGGTCAAGCGGGTGTCGTGAAGCGGATCGCGAGCGATCACACCACCATTGCCCCGCCGTCTACCGTGATCACCTGGCCCGTCAGATAAGACGCCTTGTCGCTGGCGAGCATCAGCGCGATCTCCGCGATCTCCTCAGGTTGCCCTAGATGCTTGATCGGCTGCCGCTCC
>JASHOO010000219.1 GCA_030041035.1 Bryobacteraceae bacterium
GAACGGGCCTCTGCGGAAACACGGTACTTCCCGGTTTCGCAGCGGCGCCGCACGCAGTTTTATGGGATCCGGACGGTTCGGTCCATACCCTTCCCAACCTGGGCGGATCCGCGCCGGATACGACGGTATTGGGCCCTGCGAATATCGCATTTGCGATCAACAACCATGGGATCGTCGCCGGCGTATCGACCCTGTACAACAACACCACGTTTCACCCCGTGCTGTGGCAGGACGGAATCATTGCCGATCTCGGTGTCCTATCTGGCGACCTCGTAGGCGCCGCTCTGGACCTCAACAACAGAGGCGAGGTGGTTGGCGCGTCGATCAGCGCCCCAGGACCTGCCACCGGCAACCCCCGCGCGTTTTTTTGGAGAGACGGTGTGATGACCGACTTAAACACCCTCGTGCCGGCGGACGCTCCCTTGTACCTGCTGACCGCCTTCGCGATCAGTGATTCCGGCGATATCGCCGGCTTTGGCGCAACCGACAGCGGCGATATTCATGCCTTCTTGGCTACGCCGTGTGACGAGTATTCGAGCGCGTGTGGCAGTGACAACGCCAGCATTGTCGCGCACGCAAAGCCAAGGGTCGCCCTTTCTGAAGATGCACGCCAGACGCTCCTGCGATCCGGGCTGCGTGGACGCTAATGCGATGATTTAGGTGTAATGCCATTCTTCGCCGGTGCTCATTTCAGTTTTGCATGAGGTAGTAGCCCAGACTGCTACCTCATCACAATCACCTTCCGGCTGCTGCCCCGAACTTGTCCACTGGAGACAAGTCATCAGGTAACACAATGGCACAGCGCTGGTGCTGGCGCCGTTTCCCTCGGCAAGGTTACATATGCCGCACAACTCGTGAATGCGGTTGCCAACTTCAACACCTTTCCTTAACTTTTATTTACAATCTCTTACGAACCTTGATTTCATCTCCCGGCGTCTTTGCTAAGTGAACGAAGAAAAAACGTTCACCAAATCAGAACAACAACCTGAGGAGACTGACATGATTAAGACATTCCGGATTTTGGGCTTGCTAGCGTTGCTCGGCAGTGTCGGCATGCTACCGTTGGCCAAGGCAGATCAATTCGATCACCAAACGAAGGTAACCATCAATGAACCGGTCGACGTGTCCGGCACAGTGCTGCCGCCTGGGCAATATATCTTCAAGCTGGCCGACGACCAAGCCGATCGTAGCATCGTGCAGATTTTCAACGAGGATCAGACGCATCTCATGGCCACCATTCTTGCGATCCCAGCCTATCGCCTGGAGCCAACCGACAATACGGTAATCACCCTCGTAGAGCGGCCAGGCAGTAGTGCCGATGCTATCGGAAAGTGGTTCTTTGCCGGACAACTCGATGGTGTCGAATTCCTGAATCACCAGTGATGAAGCATCCCGTTTCCCATCTCCCCTAGCCGGCATGCTGAGGAAGTAAGTCTCAAGTTACTTCCTCAGCAGGAGTGATTTTCCTTCTCTCTCTCCGTCGCAGCAGCATCCGTTTGATAAGCTGGGGTTGTTTTGCAGCCTCGAAACCAAGCCCGCTTTGGATTCGGGCCGCGCCAGGCCTGCCCACAAGGAAAGTCACGCCATGAAAAACCAGCTCGCAAACATCTATCTTTCCGTATTGGTGCTCACGCCCGCCGTTGCGCAACAGCCCCGTTATCCCTTCCTGGATCCGAAGCTCCCGGAGGAGAATCGCATCGGCAATCTTCTCTCACTCATGACCACAGAGGAGAAAATCAACTGCCTGAGCACGCGCACGGGCGTTCCGCGGCTGGGAGTTCCTAATATCGGCAGCTCTGAGGGAATTCACGGCGTGGTGCAGCGCCAACCCCGCGGGAACCTCCTGCCCGTCACCACGACGCAGTTCCCGCAGCCTCCCGGGATGGGCGAAACGTGGGACCCGGATGTAGTGCGCGAGGCCGCGCGCGTCGAGGGCTATGAAGCGCGTTTCATCACGCAAACCGCGAAATACAATCGCCAGATCCTCATGCTCTGGGGACCGCAATCGGACCTCGCACGTGACCCCCGTTGGGGCCGAAGCGAAGAGGTGTATGGCGAAGACCCGCTTTTCAATGGCACCATGGCAGTGGCCTTCATCAAAGGACTTCAAGGCGACAACGCGAAATACTGGCAGGCCGCCGCGCTCCTCAAGCACTTCGTGGCCAACAGCAATGAAGACCATCGAAACGTCTCGTCCTCTAATTTCGACGAGCGCCTGTTCTGGGAGTATTACTCCGTTCCTTTCCGCATGGGCTTCCTCGAGGGAGAGGCGAAAGCGGTCATGGCCTCGTACAACGCCTGGAACGGCACGCCCATGACCATCAATCCGATCCTTCGGAGTATTGTGATCGACCACTGGGGCGTGGATGTCATCTCCAGTGATGCCGGCGCCGTGACATTCCTCGTCAACCCGCGCCATCTCTTCCCCAGCCAGGAAGCGACCGTGGTCGCCAGCCTGAAAGCCGGAATCAATCAGTACCTCGACCGCTATGCCGACGAAACCAGAGCTGCTCTTGAAGACGGCTCGCTCACCATGGCTGATCTTGACGAGGCGCTCCGCCGCAAATTCCGCATCACGATGAAACTCGGATTGCTCGATCCGCCGGAGATGGTTCCGTACTCGAAAATCAAAGATGCGCCTGAGCCCTGGAATACCGACAACGACCGCAGCGTTTCCCGCCGGATCGCACTCGAATCCGTCGTCCTTCTCAAGAACGACAATAGCCTTCTCCCGCTCGACAAGAAGTCTCTCAAGTCCGTCGCCGTGATTGGCCCGCTGGCCAACTCCGTTCACTGGGACTGGTACGGCGGCACGCCTCCTTATGCCGTCACGCCTTTAGAGGGCATCAAGGAAGAAGTTGGTTCCAGTGTCACGGTTAACTATGCCGACGACGAACTGGGCGAGGCCGCCGTGAACGCCGCGCGCAAGTCCGATATTGCCGTCGTCGTGGTCGGTAACGACCCCACCTGCGGTCCCGACATGGCGCACGATTGGTACAGCACTAACGAGGGTGGCGGCGTCACCCTCCCCTGCACCGTGCCCAGCGACGGCCGCGAAGGACGCGACCGCGAAACCATCGACCTCTATCAGGAACAGCTCATCAAGCAGGTGTACACCGGGAATCCGAAGACTGTCGTCATCCTGGTTTCCAGCTTCCCGTTTGCAATCAACTGGACCCAAGCCAACATTCCTGCCATCCTGCACATGGCGCACGCTTCTCAGGATGAAGGCACGGCGCTGGCGAAGGTTCTGTTCGGCGACTACGCACCGGGTGGCCACCTCGTTGTAACCTGGCCCAAGTCTCTCGATCAGTTGCCGCCCACGATGGACTACAACATCCGCGACGGCCGCACCTATATGTACTTCAAGGGCGATCCTCTTTATCCGTTCGGGTTCGGACTCAGCTACACAAACTTCAAATTCGCCAATTTGAGAACGACTTCCTCCCAGGTCGCCAAAGACGGAACCGTGAACGTTAGTGTCGACGTCACCAATACCGGCAGCCGCGCCGGTGACGAAGTCGTCCAGCTCTATGTGAAGCACCTGAACTCGAAGGTCGAGCGGCCGCGCGAGCAGCTCGCCGGATTCCGGCGCGTAACCGTGCAACCCAATGAGACCAGAACGGTCGAGATCGCTCTCCCGGCTTCACGCCTGGCCTATTGGGATGAGCAACTCCGCGCCCTCCATGTGGAGACTGAGCCGGTCAGCCTCATGGTCGGCGATTCGTCCGCCAACATCGCGCTTAGTACCACCGTGCAAGTGCAGTAGGCCGGCGAATCTCAACTGAGGCTCTATTCGTGCCTGAGCCGGAAACGGACGAACACGTTGCCGCCGACAGGCCGGGCACCGTAATACGGCTTGATCGCATCCGGCAGAGAGTAGGTGGTGAAATTCACGCCGATTCCCGTTTCGATGCGCGGAACCAGATCGATGTCCCGCGTGTACCCCAGCGTGTATGCGCCAATCCGGAATGTGCTGCCGTAGGTCACATCGAGATAATTCTGGAGCCCCGGCTGGTTGCTGAATAAGTCGTCTTTGTCCACCAGCTCAAACCGCCCTGTGATGAAATTCCGTTTCGTCACCGGCAGGACCGACTCTGCCAGATAGGAATTCGTGTTGCGAAATGTCGCCGTGCTGTGCACGCGGCCCCAGATCAGGCTCGAGTCCCAGCTTGCGCCATGCATGGGGCGCGTATACTCTGCTGAAGCGGTGACCCGCGTCTGGTCTCCGGGTTCGAGCGCCTCGGGGTGAGCCAGCCTCCCGAACGAAACTTGCGTTGACCAGTACTTGTCAGGAAAGAACCACAGGCGCGTGGACCAGGAATTGATCGGACCGGTCTCGATGGTCCACCGGTTCTCGCCGGGCTCCGAGCCATAAAAGCCGCTCGCCTCCAGCTTCACTTTCTGATATCGGATCCCGGCGGTGATTACTTCGTCGGAGATGTGCGTCGAATCCTGCCAATGGTGAGAGATCGGCGCCTCGGGCAACTCATCAGCCGACGCCCTGTGAGGGTACGCAACCGGTCCGAGCGCAGGGTCACCGACTGGTGCAAAGTAGAGATCGAGCATGGCCTTCCCGGCGAGCGGGTGAATATAGTGGAATCCCAGCGCCATAATCAGATTGTGCGGATGCTGGCCGTCGGTGATCGGAATGCCGTAAGCCGTTTCGCCGGTCTGAAATAACAGCGGGTAACGCCGGTCCGTGATCGTAGCCGGCTCCAGACTCAGCATGAGTACCGCCTCGAAGGCTCCATTGGACCCCACGCGGTGCTCGGCCGTCGCCATAAACCAGTTCGTCGAGTACAGCTTGTCGCCGCCGCGCGGCCCGGATTGCTGGATATCCGACACAAATGCCAGTCCCATCAACATCGTGTTCCAGCTTCCGAACGGCGTCATGATCATCGGCATGGGCCACGCGGCGGGATTCTGTGAGGTTCCCGAGGCCAGATCCACCAGAAACATGCTGGCGCCATTCATCTCCGCCATATTCATGCCGGATGCCATCGGGCCGCTGTGCTGATCGTCGTTCGGCTCATCTTGCGCCGTAACGGGACTCTCAAAAAGCGCAGCTAGCACCAGCCAAACGTAGAGTCTTCGCAAAGTGGTTTTCTCCTAATAGACAGCCTGCGCCCGGGACTTGAATCAGGCTTGCTTCAGGAGAAACTCAGATTCGCAGAACGATGATCGAGAGGCTTCCGGGTTCTGGCGGTGGGGGGCTCGAAGAATCAAATGCACCGGCCCGCGCGCTCGCCGGAGAAATCGCCTGCAACGGTGCTGCCATATCCACAATGGGAAGAGCTACAGCTTCGACCCGCGCCGCCTCCGGCGAGACTGCCGGAGCGCTAATCACGTGATGAGCACACGAGGCCGGCGCCCGATCCTGTGAGTGGTCGTGATGCTGGTGGCACGGCGGGACTGATCCACTCTTCCCAGAGGCTGTCCCGCACAACTGGCTGGCGCATGCCGCCGCGCACTGGAGCTGCATGAGCACCATTGCCACGGCGACAATAACGATGAGCTTCGCTCGCATAGGCTGTTAACGCCTTCACAATAGCATGATGCGTTGCCGGGCCGGCCGGTTTTGTTCGACCAGGATCGAAATCCGCGTAACCGTCAATTACGGAGGACCGTAATGAGCTTGCCGCTACTCGGTGCGCGTGCGGCCTCATCACCAGCAAAACGTCTGGCGAACTTCTTAGCTGCGTGGCAGGCAAACGGCAGCCCCACTGAGGCTTGACCTCCCAGGGTAGATGTGCCATGATTCCTTGCCATCTCGATGAGAGTTTTGGGGTGTGTTTTCCGCTAAATAGGGTGAGCAAAACAAAGAAGAATTTCCAATCTGAAAACGGAGGTGACGTTATGGCAGCCAACAAACTGACGATTCGTTTAACTGAAGACCAGCAGAAGCAGATTCACGACGCTACCGGTAAAAGCATCACCGAGCTGAACATTGACCTGGGCGCAATGGGCCAACTCAGCCAGAAAGAGCTCGATACGGTTTCGGGCGGGGTGATCGCGTTCGAAGGTAAGGTTTAACACGGCGCCGCAGGACTCGCATCACTCCGTGCCGCCATGTGCGACTTTCAAGCCAAGTCTGATCGCGCTTTTCAGCTTCTCGGGGCGGATACGGATGCCGTGCTCATCGTTCCGCCCTTCGCCGATTTGAACCGCCCCTCTCTCGGTGTGCATCTGCTTCAGGCAGCCGCGGAACAGGCCGGCTTGCGTGTGCGCGTGCTCTACACCAATCTTCTGTTCGCCGCATTAGCCGGACAAGACCTCTACCAGACAATCAGCTACGGGAAGTACGGCTGGATGTGGGGCGAGCGCATTTTCGCGGCTGCTGCGTTCGGCCTGCCGCATCTTGGGTACCAGAATGAAAAAGTGGGCGAGCAGGTTGCGCAATTACGCACTTATAGCAACCACCAGGTGTCCTGCGAGCAGCTCGCGGAACTCGAGCGCGCAGCCGGCCCCTTTTGCGCCGCTCTGGGCGAACGGTTTGCCCCGCTTCGTTTTCACGTGGCCGGCGCCACCACCACTTTCCAGCAGACCGCGGCGTCGGTCGCTTTGCTGGCCCAGATAAAACGTGCCAAACCCGAGGCCATCACCGCCATCGGCGGTGCCAATTGCGAGGGCGAAATGGCCAAGGGAATCGCCTCGCTGGCCGCCCCCATTGATTACATCTTCTCGGGCGAGTGCGAATCCGTTTTTCCGGATTTCCTGCGCCGCGTGGTAACCGGCCGGCCCTTACCTCCGGATCGCATCGTTCGCGGCGAAGCCTGCTTCGACATGGATTCTCTCCCCGAGCCCTCTTTCGATGAGTATTTTGCGCAGCTCGACAATGCGCTGCCCACATGGCGCGAGAGCAACCTCGACGTCTGGCTGCCCTACGAGAGCAGCCGGGGCTGCTGGTGGGGCGCCCGTCATCACTGCACCTTCTGCGGCCTCAATGGCGAGACCATGGCCTTCCGCGAGAAGTCTCCTGAGCGGGTGATCGCCGGCGCCCGGCGGCTACTCCGTCGCTACCCCGCCCAGAATCTCGCCATGATCGACAACATCATCCCGTACTCCTACTTCCGAACCGTGTTGCCGCGCCTGGCGCAAGAACTGCCCCCCGTCAAGATTTTCTATGAAACGAAATCCAACCTGACCCTGGAACAGGTGGACCTGCTTCACCGCGCCGGTGTCGACCGTATCCAGCCCGGTATCGAGGCGCTTTCGTCCTCTCTGCTGCGCCGCATGAAAAAGGGCGTCCTCGCGCGTCAGAATCTGGCGCTGTTGCGCTACGCGCGAGCCACGGGTCTCGGTCTCACCTGGAATCTGCTCTGTGAGTTTCCTGGTGACCGGCGGGAGGATTACGACGAGACTCTCGCGCTGCTACCCCTGATTCACCATTTGCCTCCGCCGACCGGCCTGTACCCGGTGAGCATCGATCGTTTCAGCCCGTATTTCAACGACCCCAGTGCTTACGGTATCTCCAAGCTCGTGCCCTCCAGGTCCTACGCGTGGACGTTTCCCGAGTTCGCCGACCTGCACAGCCTGGCCTACCACTTCACGGGAGATTTCGTTTGTGCGCACTCCTCCCATCCCGAACTTGACGAAGCTCTCAAGAGTGCCTATTACGCCTGGCGCGACTCCTGGAAGGGCGGTTCGCCCGCTCCCGCCCTGAGCCTCACCGCCGGCAGCGATGGCTACTATACGCTCATGGATACGCGCGGCTTGGAAGGCACGGAAATGCTTCAGTTCCTGGATGAGGAAGAAGCGCGCACGGCACTCATCGGCGGCCCGCTCGAACGCCAGCCGCTTGCCCAGTGGGCCATTGAGCGCAAGCTGGCCATCGCACTCGATGGCTGGTGCGTGCCGCTGGCCTTCGCGGATGTGGAAACCTGGCGCCGCTTCGAGGCACCCGCTCCGCAGGCCGTGCCCCAGCTGTTTGATATCTCCCGTTTAACTGCGCCGCCTACGAATTCTCTTAGCGTCGAAAGGACGCGGGAACATGGCTGCCAATAAAAAACTGACCATCAGGCTCACCGAGGATCAACAGAAACAGATCAAGCAAGCTACGGGCAGAAGCATCAAAGAGTTGAACATTGATCTCGCGAGCACGCAGGAGCTGAGCAAGACAGAGCTTGAGGAATTGGCTGGGGGGAGCTTCCGGATCGGGATTATTAAAGGTGACTAACAGAAATCCGCAACGCCGGGACGAATGATCCTGCTGGAACACCAACGGCAGCGCCTGCTTGCTTTCTCTCCTTCGACTCTTCGCACTACCTTTCCACAAACCACGTCTTCGCCTCGATACCTCAGGGAAAAGTGGAATCCGAGTCGGCTTGTAGGTACCATGTAATCGCTTTGCACATCTAAGAATTGAATCCGCAGAAAGGCCTTACGTTATGACCAGGTTGGTTCTGTTACGCCACGGTGAAAGCACGTGGAACAAGGAAAACCGCTTCACTGGCTGGACAGATGTCGATCTTTCCGAAAAGGGGCGGCACGAAGCCCTGGAAGCTGGCCGTGTCTTGAAGCAGGAAGGCTATGTCTTCGACCTGGCCTACACTTCAGTACTGAAGCGTGCCATCCGCACCCTGTGGATCGCTCTCGATGAATTGGACCTGATGTGGATTCCCGTTTATCGCTCGTGGCGATTGAACGAGCGCCACTACGGGGCCCTACAAGGCTTGAACAAGTCCGAAACAGCCGCGAAATTCGGCGATGACCAGGTGAAGATCTGGCGCCGCAGTTACGACATCCAGCCACCCTCGCTCAACCGCGACGACCCGCGCTTCCCCGGCCACGATCCCCGGTATCGCACCCTCACCCCGACCGAACTTCCTCTTACCGAATGCCTCAAAGACACCGTAGAGCGCTTTCTCCCGTTCTGGCACGAGTACATCGCTCCGGCTGTCACGTCCGGTCAGAAGGTCCTGATCGCCGCCCACGGCAATAGCCTCCGGGCGCTCGTCAAGTACCTCGACGGTATCCCCGAAACGGAGATTGTCGAGCTCAACATTCCAACCGGCATGCCTTTGGTTTACGAGCTGGACGACCATCTCAAACCGCTCCAACATTATTATCTAGGCGACCCCGCTAAAGTGAAGGCGGCCATGGAAGCCGTTGCCGCCCAAGGCAGGAAAAAATCTTAGTGTATAACACTAATAAAATATGCTAATATTGGAATAATATTAGGGCAAAATACATGGACATGAACCGCTTTACCGAAAAGGCCCAGGAGGCCATTCGTTCCGCGCAAAACAAAGCCATTCGCTCCGGTAATCAGCAGGTCGATGTGGAGCACTTGATGGCTGCTCTATTGGAACAGGAAGGGGGTCTTGCCGGGGCTATTTTGACCAAGGCAGACATGCCGGTTGAGAATCTTAAGGCTCGTATTAACAGTGAGTTAGATCGATTCCCGAAAGTCTCCGGACCTTCCGGCGGCGCGGATCAAGTCTACGTGACCGGCCGTCTAAACCGTTTGCTTTCACAAGCCGAGGACGAAGCCAGCCGGCTCAAGGACGAGTTCGTATCGGTGGAGCACCTGTTGCTCGCCGCCACTGAAGACAGTGGTGCAACTGGTCGTATTTTCAAGGAGTTTGGGATCACGCGCGAGCGCCTGATGCAGGCCCTGCGTGAAGTCCGCGGAAATCAACGAGTTACCTCCCAGAACCCCGAAGCCACCTACGAAGCGCTCGAACGCTACGGCCGCGATCTCACCAAGCTGGCCGGCCAAGGAAAGTTGGACCCGGTGATCGGCCGGGATGAAGAGATCCGCCGGGTTATCCAGGTGCTCTCGCGGCGCACCAAGAACAATCCCGTGCTGATTGGGGAGCCGGGCGTCGGCAAAACCGCCATCGTCGAGGGGCTGGCGCAGCGGATCGTGCGCGGCGATGTCCCCGAAGGTATTAAAAACAAAAGAGTTGTCTCGCTGGATATGGGTGCCCTGGTGGCCGGCGCGAAATATCGGGGTGACTTTGAAGAGCGATTGAAGGCCGTTCTTAAAGAGGTGCAAGAGTCGCAGGGCGAGATTATCCTGTTCATCGACGAGTTACATACGGTCGTCGGCGCAGGCAAGGCCGAAGGCGCCATGGACGCCGGCAACCTGCTCAAGCCCATGCTGGCCCGAGGTGAGTTGCATTGCATCGGCGCCACGACACTGGACGAGTATCGCAAGCACATTGAAAAAGATGCTGCTCTCGAGCGCCGCTTTCAGCCCGTGTTCGTAGATCAACCTTCGGTCGAGGACACGATCTCGATCCTGCGGGGACTGAAGGATCGGTACGAACTGCACCACGGCGTGCGCATCAAGGACGCCGCGCTGGTTGCGGCAGCCGTATTCTCGAATCGTTACATCACGGATCGTTTTCTTCCCGATAAGGCGATTGACTTGGTGGACGAGGCGGCAGCCAAGCTGCGCACGGAAATCGACTCCATGCCGGCGGAGTTGGATGAGACGCTGCGCCGCGTGATGCAGCTCGAGATTGAGCGCCAGGCCCTCAAGAAAGAATCCGACAAGGCCTCGAAAGAGCGGCTCAAGAAGATCGAAAAGGAGCTGGCGGATCTGAAATCCCAAGCGGATGCACTTCAGGCGCGGTGGCAAAATGAAAAAGCTGCCGTCGAGCGCCTGCGCAGCCTGCGCGAGCAGATCGACCAGACCAAGATTGAAATCGAGAAAGCCGAGAGGCAGTATGACCTGAACCGCGCGGCCGAGCTGAAATACGGCAAGCTGACCGAGCTTCAGCGAAAACTCGAAAAAGAAACCAAGGCCGCGCCCAGCGGTCAACGGCTCTTAAAGGAGGAAGTGGACGAGCAGGACATCGCCGCCGTTGTGAGCCGGTGGACCGGAATCCCGGTTTCGAAACTGCTCGAAGGCGAGATGCAGAAGCTGCTGCACCTGGAAGAGGAGCTGCACAAGCGCGTGATCGGGCAGGATGAGGCGGTCACAGCGGTGGCCGAGGCGGTCATCCGCGCACGGTCCGGCCTCAAAGATCCCAACCGGCCCATCGGCAGCTTTATCTTTCTTGGACCCACGGGCGTGGGTAAAACCGAACTGGCACGGGCGCTCGCCGAGTTTCTGTTCGATGACGAGCGCGCCATGATCCGCATCGACATGTCGGAATACCAGGAAAAGCATACGGTGGCGCGGCTGATCGGGGCGCCGCCGGGCTACGTTGGCTACGACGAAGGTGGACAGCTCACCGAGGCCGTACGCCGCCGGCCGTATGCCGTAATCCTTTTCGATGAAATCGAAAAGGCGCACCATGATGTTTTCAACGTGATGCTGCAAGTGCTGGACGATGGCCGCCTGACCGATGGCCAGGGGCGCACGGTAGACTTCAAGAACACCATCGTCATCATGACTTCGAACATCGGCAGCCATCGCATCCTGGAATACAGGGGCGCTTTCGAGGGCCGCGACTACGACCACATGAAGGAAGCGGTACTTGAGGAGATGCGTCACGCGTTCCGGCCGGAATTTCTAAACCGGGTGGACGAGACCATCGTCTTCCATGCGCTGAGCGAAGACCAACTGAAAAAGATCGTCGACATACAGTTGGAGCGTTTGCGGGGGCGTCTGGGTGAGCGCCGGATCAAGCTGGAGATTACCGACGCCGCCCGCACACACCTGGTGCGTACGGCATACAATCCGGCCTACGGAGCTCGGCCGCTGAAGCGCGCGATACAAAAACAAGTCGAGACTCCGCTGGGCCGCTTGCTGTTGAAGGGTGAGATTCACGACGGCGAAACCGTCTTGGCCGACTTCGATAGCGGACGGGATGAGTTGAAGTTCACCGTGGCGCGCGCGGAAGAGGTCATGGGAGCTGCATAAACCAGATGACGACGCTGTTTGTACGATCTCTCACATGCGCCTAAAAAACAGGAATGCCCTGAGAGGGAAATACCAGAGGATTTTCACTTAATCCCAGAACTTGGGAAGCTTTCTGTAAGGTTTCGCCATCCAGGCAATTGAAAATAAATCACTTGACCAGATCTATACTTTGGTGCCGAACTTGCTTAGTTTCCAAAGATGTTCGCTGCAAGTGGTTACTGGAGGGTCTGATGCAGACGACTGGTTCTCAACGGTTCCTCAAATTTTCGATAGCACTAATAGTATTCGGGCTTGTCCTCGGGATCGCGCCGCAAGTCCAGGCGGATACGCTGACCATGTGCATCACCGATGTGGCTCCGAGTCCGACGAACGAGAATTGTAATCAAGGTTCAACTTCAGGCCATACCGGCTCGATTTTCCTGACCTCGAATGGTTCAACCATTACGTCCAGCCTCACCGGCGCGGCGTCGCTCACGACGGATTTCACGTCACCGGACCTGCTCGGTCTGTTAGGGGTTGTTGGCCCGTTTACGATTAATATTGCCGAAGGCAACGTAAATGAATCCCCAGACAACGCTTTGGACGTGACATTTAACGTTTCCTCGACTTCGTCCGCGGATGGCAAACATTTGTGGCTCGAATTCGCGACTGGTACCAGCTTCACGGGCGGCGCGCCGTTTTTCCTGAACGGCTCCAGCACGCAATCCAGTGGGGAAACCGACGTTTTTACGGGATGCTATGAGCCGTCGGGTCCGTTTGCGGCCGGGTGGTGTAACCTGCTGCGTAATCAGATCGGTACCGAAACCTCGCCGTTCCCATCGACTCTGCAGGGTGTTGCCAGCAATACGCCTCCCACCGATCCGTTCGGGTTAGGCATTGAACTGGAGATTAGTCCGACCCATACTTCGAGTACCAGCGGGGATCTTTCCCTGGTGCCGAGCATCCCGGAACCTTCCAGCATCGTTCTCTTCGGAACGGGTCTGTTTGTGCTGGCTGCATGGGCCAGACGGAAGCGTCTTTCGTAGAGACAGAAATCTGCGAACCAAGCTTGGGCGGACAAGGTCTGGTCCCGTTCGGCGACCGTGCCGGCAACTCCCTCAAATTGATCAAACATTTCGGTTCACCTTTCCTGGCTATCCAAGCGCCACTGTCCACTACTTGCTCACCCGTGGACGCAGCAACAAGTAGAATGCGACGGCGTGCGTGATCATCAGCAGGGGCACGTAGAGAACGACAATCGCGTAGGTGGAGCCCAGTTGCCCCGCCATCGGTGGCACGCCGGCTTGAATGGCGTGGTAGTAGTCGACGATGATGTCAGTCGCCCCAGTGAGATTGAAGGCGACGACGAAAGACCAAAAGAGCGGACGTATCCTGGCCGTGGCGAGCGCCAGGATGGCCAGCACCCCAGTTGCGAAGTCCGCGTAGGCGGCGAACGTGACAAAGCTGGCGGGCAGATTGGGACCTACGACACCCGGAAGAATAAAGACCAGCCCGAAGAAGCGGAAGCTATGCAAAGTAGCAATGACGCGATGCGCATCGGCTCGGTCCATCATCTTGAGCCGGGGCCAGAAGTAGGTCCCGAAGCAAAGCAGCCACGCAATATAACCGAAAACGAGTTGAATGCCGAAAAGAGCTTCTGACCTCATATTGCCTCCTGAGAAAGTTTTTCGACGTGGCCGTGCGCCTCATCGACTGCTCGCAGCGAAGAATCCCGCATTCTCTCGGAAGAACTCCTCCATCGTCTGCGGATTTCTACCGGTGACCGTACGCACTGTATCGGTAGCCTGGTAGCGTTGCTCACCCTTGCGGAAGCTCTGCCAAAGATGCGTCAGATGATCGAGCGCGTGAGGATTGAGGCGCTCCTTTACCGCATTGGCCCACTGTTCGTCCGTGATCTTGACGTATCGAATCGGCCGTCCGATCGCTCTCCCCAAAGCTTCGATCATCTGTTTCACGGTGGGGGTTGCGGTGATCAGCGGGTACGCGCTCTGAGAAGGCACGCCAGGATTAGCCAGCAGGGCTGCGGCTACGCGGGCTACATCTTCGGCGCCAGCGAGTGGAATCACGGTCTTATCCTCGCCCCACGGCAAGAAGGCAGTATTTTGTTCGGCGACGCTGCGGCCGACAAGAGCCCGCACGTTTTCGTAATAGGGCGGCGCCTGGATGTGAACGGCGCCTACCTGCGCCCAGTCGAAGATGCGGTCGGCCAGCCGATGTTGCAGATTCCGGAAGCTGGGAGCATGTTGAAGGGCGCGAAAAGCCGTGTCGCCGGGGACACCCTGGAACTGCGAATTGTTTACGACCAACTCCAGGCTGGCATCGCGAGCGGCTACGGCAAAAATCGTAGCTGCTTCAAGCAGCCCGTCGGCCACGGGGTAGGTAAAGTAGGCCCGCTTGACGTTCCGCATGGCGCCCTGCACGGAAGCCGGGTTAAGGAGGTCGCCCTCGACCACCTCCGCGCCCTTCTCGCGCAACTCATCGGACCTCGAATCGAGCTTATGGACCAAGGCGCGAACCGGAACGCCTTGTTCCAGGAGAAGGCTTGCTACCAGGCGTCCGGTCGAGCCTTGCGCCCCGCCAGCGGCGCCCGTTACCAGAATTGGATGCGACATGGTTTTTTTCCTTTCGCTCCATGGGATGATGAATATAATCCCATGGATTCGGATTTTTCTTTGGCTGCTCAAAGCGATCCCGAAAGTTGCGCTTTAAGGATGATCGGCAGCATCCTATAGTTGTGCGTTACTCCCCCGAACATAAACTCGAGATCCGTCGCAAGATCGTAAAAGACGCCTCGCGCCGTGTCCGGGCCGAGGGCTTAACCGGCGTTGCAGTTGGGGCCGTTATGAAAGACGCTGGCCTGACTCACGGGGGCTTTTACAAGCATTTCGAGAGCAAGGACGACCTGCTTCTGGAATCGCTTCGCGAAGGTTTCCGGGAAATCGAGGATACTCTGGCTCATGCCGTGGAAAAGTCGCCGCCCGGTGAGGCATGGAAGGAAATCGTAAAGACCTATTTGAGCCTGGAACTCTGTGAGCATCCCGAGCGCGGCTGCCCCCTGGCGGCACTTTCGCCGGATCTGGCGCGGGCAGAGACGAGGATAAAACCGCAGATTGTGGCGGAGCTGGTGAATTACAAGGGCCGAATGTTGCCGTTCATGCCTGGCCGGCGAACGGCGGACAAAGAACGGGCCTTCTTCGTGATTTTCTCGACTATGATTGGAGCAATTCAAATCGCTAGAGTTCTGCCGGATCGAGCAATGCGAGAGAAAGTGCTGGCGGGAACAAAAGACTTTCTCTTGCGCAGTTTCTGATCTCGGCAATTCGGGAGGCCCAACTGGTAAAAAGCCTTTCAGGCGAGGCTGGAGTTCGGTCGCGGTAGGGACGGCCATTGCTGACCGCCCCCCGCACGGATCCGTACATGCAGTGCTACCGCATACGGCTCTTGCCTAAGGTTGGATGTGACGCGAAGAAGCGCTTATCCGGATAAGGATGTAGCACTCGACAGTTCGGTATGTAGCGGTGGACCAGCCGCTGGTAACGTTCCCAGTTGAGCCGGGTACGTTG
>JASHOO010000020.1 GCA_030041035.1 Bryobacteraceae bacterium
GGAGGGTGAAGTGTTTAGTTTAGCGGAGGTGGAGATGGTGGGTGCGCGAGGCTTGAAATCGGGAATTGAGTCTCCGTCCCTGGTTTCCCCTGGTTTGCGAACTCGTCCCTGGTTTCCGAACTGCTTTCCTGAAGACGCAGCGGACCATCTCGCTTGTGGTAGACTTTAGTCGCGTCGAGATGATTGACAAAACAATCTATGCAAACGTTTCAGTTGTCAAAACCTCCGGTGCCGAACTTGTTCTTGAATTTGGCACAAATTTTCCGAGTGTCCCTGGCGAGGCATTGCCGCCCACGTATCAGCCTGACATACGGGTAGTTGTGCCTGTTGGCCTGCTGGGTGGCTTAACCGATACCTTCAGCAAGATGCAGAAGGACTTGGGGAAGCCACAGGACAAGGCGCTCGATTCACAAAAGAAGGCTTGAAATGGAAACTGTTTTACACTCGCCCGATATCACCAAAAATTACGCCCCGATCACCATACACCAGGGATTCACGGTGACAGCCTTCAAACCTCCAAAAGTGGCCATGGAGTCGGCTGTTTTGCTGGATGGCCGTGCAATTATTCATGGCACTTCGCGATACCGCATGCTGAATCGCTATCGGATTGCCTCGGGAGCTGTTTCCATCATCTGGATATTTGCTTCCGTCGCAGCTCTAGCGTCAGGGATAAATCCTGAGGCATTCTTCGCCTTATTCTTTTCCACTTTTGGCTTATACCTTGTCTTCGCGCTAAAGTGCCGGGAATCTTAAAGAGGCCTAAAACAAAAGGGGATTGGGTAGGTGTTCTACTTTACCTGATTGAAAATCTACCACTTGGTAAACTCACAAGGTACCAGCTCGTAAATCTCTTGAGCGAAGCCGTCGCGTGGTATTTCGCCATAGACTGGCTAACCAAGGTGCAGGTGGCTCCATTTTGGGCACTTCCGGTTGTCTGCTACCTCATTTTTTTCTCCATGATCTGCCCAATGTGGGCATCGAAGCGTTAGAATCGGCTCGAACCTCTTCCACGCGCCTTTCAGGCACTGCCCGAGGTTGCTAGTGGGCTCAAAACCCGGGCACAGAGGCGTTTCGATAAGCGCGCTCCTCACACGGTCGTCGGCTTGGCCCCTGCCGTACGGGGACTGGCTTCGAGTGTACGCCCGCCCAGTTATTCCGTCTGAATTGTGACCAAATGCTGGCCGCGGGGGAGGGAAATGGAGTAGGTGCCTTTGTCGGTTGTGAGGAAGGTTAGGGGGGAGGGGGCGGCGTCGATTTCTAACTTTGTCGGCTTGTGATCTAAGAGGGCGAAGGCGCGCGAGGGGCTTTCATAGGAGAGATCGATCGACGACTTGCCGGAGCGGTCGGCGGACTGGAGGTCGCCGTTGAAGTCGAGGATGTGGGGGGACGCGGCGGCGGGGGCAGATTCGATGGTGTGGGGGCCGGCGGGGAGCCAGAGGGTGGAGCCATCGGTGACGGGCCAAGGATTGCCGTCGACTTTGGCTTCGCCTGGCCAGGAGACACCGATGACCTGGGGCGAGTCGATGGTCAGCTTCGCCGTCGTGCGCTCGGCGTGGGGGATGATGGCGCCGGCGGCGGGGAGCAAGGGGAGGTCGGGGGCGAGGATGGAGTTTTCAAAATAGAGCGCGACACGGGGGAAGGCGCTGGAGGCGAGGTGGACGAGTTCGAACAGCTCCGTGCCGGTTTGCTGCTTGGTGGGGTAGACGTCCTGGTAACGGTCAACGATGTTGATATCGATCGCCAGTTTGTTGGCGTGCGGCGTGAGGGGCTGGTAGCGCTTGGCGATTTCGGGATAGCGCTGCGGGCCGAGATTCCAGACGGTCGCGGGGTCTTCGATCAGGAAAGTGAAGTCGTGAGAATCGAGCAGCGGGAGAACGCGGCCGGCGTCGGCGCCGATGGCGTCTTTCATGCCGGTATCGAAGCGGTCGTCGACGTGAGTGAGGACAAGATCGAGATCGGGATGGGCGCTGCGGACTTTTTCGATTTCGGCGATCCACTCATCCTGCATGCGGCGGGCGAGGCCTGCGCGGAAATCGAGGAAGGCGCGGAGGGATTCGGCATCTTTGCGGTCGTGGAAGAGCTCGATCGGATCGAAGCCGTGCGTGGCCTTAAACTCGCGGCGGACGTCGTCATTCATGGGCGTGAAGCGGGCGGGATTGCCGGCGCCTTCGAGCGATTCGAAGTAGAGCTCGGCGAGATTGACGCCATCCCAATCGAAGCGGTTAATCAGATCCTTGATTCCAGCGGAGGCGGCGCGGAAGCAGTCACGATTGGTCAGGTTCATGAGCTTGCGCCAATCGAGCTGGGCGTCCTGAAGAAGCGCGGTTTTCTCGCGCCATGCGGGATGCTCGGCCCAGAATTTGCCGCTGACGTGGGGCAGCTCGATCCAGGCGTAGACCAGGATGCCTTGGCGATGGCAGGCTTCGATGAGGGCTTTCATGTAGTGGTCGCGCTCGGGATCGGGATCGTAGTAATGCCAGGAGGCGACCTGGAGGGCGGCGATGCCGGAGGCGCGCCAGCGGGCAGCGAAATAGTCGAGATCGACGCGGGCGCGATAGGCGGAATCGAAGAAGGCCCAGAGGCGCGCGGAGCGGAAGGGGGCGCGCAGGCCGAGATCGGTGAGGGCTTGGAGAATGTAAGGGAAACGTTCATAGCCGCGATCGCCGGGATTGGCGGCGATCCAGAGAACGGCGCCACGGCCGCTCGCGTAGCCGGCGATGAGCGGAGCGCCGGTCCAGCGCTCTTTGGCGAAGATCTCGGCGGATTTGGGGACTTCGAATTTGTGCAGTTCGACGGCTTTCTGCCAGATGACGGGGAGCTTGGGGCGGTGGACGTCTTCGACGTTGACAACGGGGACGGTGTCGCGCGTGGCGCGGAAGCCGAAGGTCTCGGCGGGGGTGGTCTGGCCTTCGAGGATCAGGAAGGCGCCCTGCTCGACGCGCTCGGTGAGGTGAGCGGGAGCGTTTGCGCCTGGGCGAAGGACGAGGATATCGGCGGAATCGGGTGATTGAGGCTGGAAGCCGACCGAAGAAAGAATCTGCTGCCAGGGGCCGGGATCATCGGGCAGGACGGCGAAGGTAGTGGCAAGAGAAGACGGGGCGGACGGCTGTGTGACGGTGGCAGCGGGGAGAGAAGCGGCGAGTGTTAGGAAAAGAATGGCGTTAGTGAGTGAAGGCATACCAGAATCCGGCGCGGATGTCGTTGAAGTTGGGCTTGCGCACACCGTCCTGGGGGATGGTGTAGGCGCCGTGCATGACGTTGACGGAAAACATGAGCGATTTGGGCATGGAGGGCCATCGGAAACGGATGCCAGGTCCGGCCTCGACGAAGTTGGCCCAGCCCTGGCGCTTGTCGTCCATAGTGAAGTTGGCGTTCATGAACACTTGGGTTTCGAGACCGAAGATGTGGGGCGGCGTGTAGCCGGCGCGGTTTTGCGAGTAGGTGAGGAAGTCGTTATCGAAGCGGCTGACGAAGACACCATCGGCGTTGGTTTCGAAGAACAGGCCGGGCTTTTCGGAATGAATGCTGTGACCCCAGCCGCGGGCGAATGAGACGCCGCCGCGATAATCGGGCATGGCGAGCGGAACGCCGGGGTGGGCACCGATGTAGCTGACGGCCTCACCGGCTTCCGCCCATCCCATGACGCCGTGCCAGTAGCGCGTGGCGATTCCGACGCCGAAGATGAAAGAACTTTCGGAAAGATATTGGGGAAGGGCGCCGCCGGTGGTTTCGCGGGTATCGCCGATGATGCGGGTGGAGACGTAGGGACGAAAGGGGAGCTTGCCGATTTTGAATTCGGTTTTGATCTGGCCGTAGCCGAACATGTCGTGCCAGCGCGTAGAGTAGAAGGGAAAAATCCAGGTGGTGGTGCGCACGATAGCGAGGCCGCTACGGAGATTGTTGAAGGCCTTGGTGGCGTCGGCGGCGATCTGAGGGTCGTCGCTATCGCGGGCCAAGGCAAACCACTGGACGGCTTCGGCATCATCATGCAGCATGTTGTAGGCGTAGCCGAGCTGGAGCATAACGGCGAAGTCGAGGGGGTCGGCTTCGTGAGCCATGGTGAGGTACTTGACGGCGTCCTTTAGATAGCCGGCTTTCATACTGCGCTCGGCCATGACTTTGGCTTCGACGGCGCCCGCAGCGTCGCCGGGCTGGCCGACGACCCGATTTGCGCTGTGGGGCTCGCCGGAGGGTTCCTGCGGCAGTTGCAGAGCAGCGCGGACGCGGTTGGCGAGTTCGCGGTCATTCCCCTTCATGACACGCTCGAGCAGAGGCATGGCCGCAGCGCGATCGTTGCGTTCGAGATACATCAGGCCGAGCTGGGCGGCGGAGAGCATGTCGTCAGGTGCGCGCTCGGTGATGATTTTGAATTCGCGCTCGGCCTCATCTTTCTTGTTCATGTTGAGGAGGAGGTAGGCCAGCTCGCGGCGCAGGTCGATGTTGGCGGAATCGAGCTCAAGCGCTTTGCGGAACTCGTAGACGAAGGGATAGCGGTGAGGGAGCAGCTCGCGGGCGGCTTCGGCGGCACGGGTCTCACCTCCACGGGATGCGGCGAGCAAGGCGGCATTGGCATCTTCGAGTTTGTTCTGGGCTTTGAGGACGCGGCCGAGATCGAGCAGAACTGATTTGCGGTCGGGAAGCAGGCGCCAGGCGGCGAGGTAGTGCTCGGCGGCGAGCGCGAGCTCATCGCGCTGCTCGGCTAGCTCGGCGAGCTCGTCGTGAGCGCTGAAGTTGCCGGGGTTGAGCTCGAGGGCTTTGGTCCAGCGCTCGATGCCGGTGCGGAGCGGGGTATCGATATTTTGAAAGGCCTGCTCAGCGGTAGCGGCGGAGGCGGGATCGCCGGTCTTGCGGATCCGGTCGAAGATGCGGCGGGCCTCCGCCTGCTTTTTCGTTTCGTAGCAAAGGAACGCGTATTCGAGGGCGACGTGGGTGTCCTTAGAATCCAGGCGCATGGCCTCCCCGAACTCGTCGCGGGCGGCTTCGGATTCGCCGACCTTGAGCAGAGTATAGGCAAGGTCCTTGCGGATGGACGGCCGAGTGGGAGCGGCGGCGATCGCTTTCTCGAAGAAAGCGATAGCGTTGTCGTAATCCTTCGCCCGGAGGTACTCATAGGCTTTGGACAGCGGAGCGTAGGCCGGATCGGGGCTGGATGCTGGCGTCTGCGCCTGAGCGAGCGCGCAGAGCAATAGGGCTAGGATAACGAGCCGCATATTCAAGCTGCTTTGAGGAGATAGTGCTCAGGGGCGGGGAAGTTCGCAGGGAAAAAGGAAGAGGGCTATAGGATCATGGCCTTGGTAGAATGACGAAGGGCTTGTCAGCCGCGCCTGCTGCAACAGGGGCGGCTGACGGCGTGCCTTTTGGAAGGGCACTCATCCTTCATTTGGCGAAACGTGGCGCGGCGTTTGGACCGCCGCGGTGGGCTTGCGCTTCGCCAAAACTCGCGGTTGGGATTGGACAACTTGTGCTAGATAAATTTCACTTTTCTTCTCAAGTATTCTGGAGGCAAAATAGCCTCAAGCATCCTTTCCTTTGCATTCCAGGCTGCCGGAACCGTTGTACGCTTTGGTGCCTCCCATCCGATATGGCTCATGAATGTCTTCGCTCTTAGGCTCCCAGAATGTTTGTCGGGAGCCAGCGACACAGCATAACCATTACGGTCACCTTTTGCCGCAGCCCTGAGCGCGACCTTGTGTGCGGACTTGTCCCAAAGCAGAACCACATTCGTAACACCGGCCTCAGATAAGAGCCTGGCTGCGGCTGAGTTTAGAGCGATCCTACCGTCTGGAACCATCGATAGCGCCGGCGATTCTACCCTCGCGGCGGTGCGTTCGAACAGCTGATAGGCCATACTGAACCCTACTGTATCACCGGCCTTCCGATAGTGCAACACTCGGTGAGGGCGTTGCCGACGTTAATGCATGCGTCAATTAGTGCGCAGTAGCCGCCGTTGAGGCACCAAAAAGCTGATATCTCAGGCTTTCGAGAGGATTGAGGGTGTGCTGCGCTACCAGTTCACGTACCGTTTGCAAGATGAGGACCGGATGGTTGTGGCGAAGGTCTTCGCCTTTTCCCGGACTAGTTAGTCAAGACTTCGATCTCGCTATGTGCGGGCGACGATCACCCGTGTCACTCGAAGAGGTAGGCAATTGAGGAGATCACTAGACCGGCTGACCCTTGGCCGCCTGGCCACGGAGTAGGAACGTTTTCGGAAGTGCGCCGTGACCGCAGAGCTTGAACGAGCCGAAATCCTTGTACCAGTCGCCCTCGGGTAGCTCCGGCTTCGACTCAATCCAGCGGCGGAGCTGATCGAGATCGGAAACGGTGATCGCGCGGTCACGCATGCGATCGATGAGGTGCCTCCGGACCGGCTCAGGAAAATGAGACCACGTCTCGATCCGCGGCATCAGCCGCCGAAGACCATTTCGCCCATTTGTTGGCCGAGGCGCTTGATCTCTTCGGGATCCGTGGCGCCGCGAAACCTTTCGGCTAGGTCGAAGAACTCCCGCTGTTTGCGCTTTTCAGCGGCGAGACCGTTCTCGACGAGCTCCACGAGCATGCGGTTAGCGCTCAAACGGCGCGATCTGGCCATGGAGCGGACCTGTGCCGCAACGTTCACGGGAAGGGTGACGCTCTGGCGCACAGATTTGTTTGGTGATCGCATGACACCATTATGCACCAGTTTGCTGCATTGCTACCCTTTCGTTCTTTCTAGAGCGGGTAGATTCGCCGGGTGGCACACCTCCGGCGGAACTGGCAGAATTGTAGACTATGATGCGGCTGCAAACGCTTTTGCTGTTGAGTGCGGCTGTTGCGACAGCACAGGTCAAGACGGTCCATTTCGCGAGCGAGGATCATCGAACGAAACTGGTCGGCTACCTGTTTGAGCCGGAGGGGGCGGGGCCGCACGCGGCGATCGTGATGCTGCATGGGCGTGCGGGTCCATACTCCTCGCTCGCCAAGGGCGTGTATACGGCCGAGACGCTATCCAAACGTCACAAGGAGTGGGGCGCGTTCTGGGCGGCACGCGGATACTTCGCGCTGCTGGTGGATAGCTTCGGGCCGCGGGGTTATGCGGAGGGTTTTCCCCGCGGCAGCTATGACGAGCGGCCGGCGGCGGTGAGTGAACAGACCGTGCGTCCGCTCGATGCGTACGGGGCGCTGCGTTATCTGCGCGGACGGCAGGATGTGATCGGGGAGAGGATCGGGGTGCAGGGGTGGTCGAACGGCGGGATGACGGTGCTGGTGACGATGGGCGAGAACGCTCCAGGGATCCAGCATCCCACGCGGGAGACCGGGTTCCGGGCGGCGCTGGCTGAATACCCGGGGTGCGGGATGGACGCGATCAAAGGGAGCTACCGCGCGTATGCTCCGGTTCTTATGTTGATCGCCGGCGCAGATGAGGAAGTCTCGCCCAAGCGTTGCGAGGAGTTTGCCGAACAGGCGCGCAAGTCGGGGAGCGATCTGAAGTGGATTGTGTATCCGGGCGCCGTGCACAATTTTGACGATCCCAGCAATACGAAACAGGCAAACCCGGCGAACCAGCGCGCCACTGAAGACGCGATGCGCCGGGCGGAAGCGTTCTTCGCGCTGCACCTGTTGCGGTGAACAACAGCAGAATTGAAACCATTGAAAAGCAAACATGCGAACGCCGGGCAACTGTAAAGACCGGCTCGCGGCTGAAATTCCGGCGGCGCGAAATTTCTTCTGCACCTTTGCGGGAAAATCCTCATCCAAAGGCATAGAGAGGATGGAGGAGGAGGAAGTTATGAGGTCGCTGGCGGCGTGGTGGTGTTGGATCGCGCACGATGCTCTGATGTGGCCGGTTCATGGGCGTTACGCGTGCCGGGTTTGCGGGAGAGAATTTCCGGTGGCGTGGTCGAACGCGAAGATTGCCGGAACGCCGAGCGTAGGTGAGCTGCGGATCTACGAACAGGCCGCGGCGCACGGGAGGTGACGTCATGTGGGTGGTCAATCTGCTATTCGGCCTTGTGGTGATGTCACTGGGGCTGTCGATGATCTCGCATCGGCCGCCATCGGAAAGGCGCTAGGCGGCATCAACCGAAGTGAAGAATACGACTGCTTGTCGAGGGTGTATCGCGAATTCAAACCCCAACAGGACACATTGCCGGTATATATCGTGGAGCACATCGAGCGCCCACGTGCATAACGCGCAAACGAGATGTTGTCCCGGGGGTGGCGGGGTTCGCCGCTCAAACTTCCAGCTTGGCCGACTGTCGTTTACTGCGAGTTCGTTCCAGCCCACGTAGGATCTCAGGGCGTTGGACTCGTTCTATCCAATTTCGTCATTTCAAACATTGCATGGCCGAATTTTTCATGGGGAAATTCACGGTGAACCTTCCAGCCCTGACTTTGATAGAACTGAACGGCCCGAGTATTTGACTTGACCACGCGCAGGCGAAAGGTCTTCTGTCCACGACCGCGTATTTCAGATTCCGCGTGGGCCAGTAACTTTGCGCCGATGCCAAGACGGCGACTATCGCGTCGGACCCACAAATCACTGACCCATTCGTCCCGTGTCATCGCCACGCCGACCATCTCTTCTTCTGAGATCGCCAGCCAAGCCGAGAGCCAGTCTGCCTCACCGATGGGCACTTGGGAAGGTGCAAACAAATACGCAAAGGTCTCATCTGCGATGGTTTGCACCAGTGCGTGCACCGAGTTGTTTTCGTCGGGTCTGGCTCGCCGTATGACAATTTCCGATGTCATTCTTGCGAGTATATGCACAAAGCCCATGCTGCCGGTGGCGTGAGGGTAAGCTGTGTGACCGCAAACCGGAAGTCGACGGCTCCGGACGCTGACGACTCCGCGCCACGGCAGGGCACGGCAGATCAAAATCCGCGCTGTGGCGATCACGCGGCGGCGTGTGCGGCGATGTGTCGCGAAGTTGCTATTCTAAGGGCCTGGACGCGATGACGCTTCAGGCCGGCGATAAGGTCGGGGATTACGAAATTATCGGGGAGTTGGGGCAGGGCGGAATGGGCAAGGTGTTCCGCGTGCGCAACCTGATTTCCGACCGGGTTGAGGCGATGAAGATCGTCCTGCCGGACCAGGCGGGGGACGCGGACCTGGCGGAACGATTCCTGCGCGAGATCAAGCTGCACGCGAGCCTGGACCATCCGAACATCGCGCGCCTGAGCACGGCGTTTCGCTACGGCGGACAGGTGTTCATGGTGCTGGAGTACGTGGACGGCGTGGGGCTGGACGAGAAGCTGCGCGGGACGCCGCTATCGCCGGGGACCACCATACGGTATCTCGATCAGATCCTTTCGGCGCTGGGGTATGCGCACGAGCGCGGGATTGTGCATCGCGACCTGAAGCCGGCGAATATTCTGGTGACGCCCGCGAAGCTGGTCAAACTGACCGATTTCGGCATCGCGCAGGCGGCGAATGCGAAACGGATCACGCGTACGGGCATGGCGCTGGGGTCGCTCTACTACATGTCGCCGGAGCAGATTACGACGGGCGCGGTGGATGCGCGGTCGGATCTGTATGCGCTGGGCGTGACGTTTTTCGAAATGGTGACGGGGGAGCGGCCGATCAAGGGCGACAGCGAGTACTCGATCATGCGAGCGCAGGTAGAGCAGATGCCGGTGCCGCCGATCGAGCTGAACTCGAGTCTGCCGGCGCGGATTTCGGGGATTATTTTGAAGTCGCTGGCAAAGGATCCGGCGGCGCGGTTTCAATCGGCGCGGGAGTTTCAGGCGGCCTTGTATGACGCGGGGTATGTGGCGCAGCCGGGGACAACCACGCAGCGGCCGGCGAGCATGCCGCCTCTGGCGAGTTCCGGCGCGACGACGGCTTCGCAGCCGCTGATTGAACCGGCGAAGCTGGCGCGCGTGGAAGCGCTGCTGCTGCCGGCGCTGGGACCGATTGCCAAGCATCTGGTGGCGCGGGCGGCGCGGCAGCATGCGACGATTCGGGCGCTGTGCCGGAGCCTGGCGGAACAGATTTCGGGCGAGCGAGAGAGAGACGCGTTTCTGCGCGCATGCGACAAGGAACTGGGTGGGGTGATTACGGGTCCGGTGGAAACGACGACGGCGCCGGAGCTAGCTCCGACGAAGCCACTCACCGCGGGCGCGCCGACGGTGACGCCGCTCGATGCGGACCTGCTGCGAACGGTGAAGCGGCAACTGGCGCAGTACCTGGGGCCGATCGCGGGAGTAATGGTGGACCGGGCGGCGAAGAAGGCGCATAGCAAGCAGGAGCTGGTGGAGATGCTGGCGGCGGAGATTGAATCAAAGAAGGATAGGGAGAGGTTTTTGGGGGCGGTGAAGCGAAGGGACGCCGTCTAGAATCGCTGCTGGTAGCGAGCGCTGATGCGAGAGAGTGCGGCGGCGTAATCTAATCGAGTTTCCTTGTCGATCTCGTACCAGACTTGAAGCGCTTTATGAGTTGGCATACCTCAGAGTGTTCGCGGGATGGGAGGCATGCTTGGAGGCCGTCTTTTATCGCTCTCTTTGCGGGTATGCATCGACGGCCGCACAGGAAACCCTGATTAGCGGTGGTTACTATCCAAGTTTGCCTGCCGCAGAGTCCGCGGTCTTGCGTGGGAAGTCGTACGCTTTGTGGCACGACCCGCAGAAAGTGATCAATCGATGTCGACGCTTCATCAGATCAGGGACCGGCTGTCCTTGTATTCAGGAAGCCACAATAGCATCCAACTTTACCCGCCTTGTGCATTTCGCATCGACTCGCCACAGAATCGTGCACGATCAAGCGGATGCAAAGCGGAAGTTCGACGCAGCCACCACATCCATGGTCGGAAGAACATATCCGGCTTCGCGACCAGGGAAGTTCTTGCGCGACTGGGATACAACGACGTCCCCGCCCCGAAGAAGGCTGGACGCGATGATTGCCCAGCTGAACTCCTTAGCCCGCCAGATTGTTTAACCTCGCGGGTAGATGCGCTTCGCAGATCGCGGCAGCGGAATAGCTTTCATTGCGGCTGTCCGTCCAGCTCTTAGTGCCCTTCCAGCATCTTCAACGCGCTCACCAGGCTTCTGCGCATGCGGTTGAAGGAGCCGGCGAGGACGGAGATTTCGTCTTTGCCGGTGACGGGCAGCTCGGGGACCTCGAGGTTGCCGAGGCTGGCCTGGTCGGCCATCGTCGAGAGGCGGGCGACGGGGCGGACGATGGCAACGAGCAGTAGAAGGTCGAGCAGGCCGAGGCTGATGAGGGCGATGAGGCCAAGGGTAGTCATCAGATTGCTGAAGGCGCGGTCGGCCATCTGGACGGGAACCGAAAATGGCACGGAGACGATCTGCGCGCCCACGGTTTCGTTAAGCTTCCAGCCAAATCCGTTGGAGGCGCCGTAGCGGCGCACCATGGCTTCAGGGGCGGACTGCGCGGTGTCGTGGCACTCCAGGCAAGGCGCAGTGACACGAATGGGCTGCGCCAGGAATAGAGACGGGCCCGTGGGTGAGTTGCGCTCGCCGACAAACTCGCGTAGGTCGGGGTGATTGCGAAAGTTGTTGATGACGTCGGCCTCCCAGTCGGTGGCGCGATCGCGCGGGTTGGTGGGGTTGAGAGTCGCTTCCTTGTAAGCGTAATCGGGATATTTCTGCCGCAGATAGCTGAAGCTCTCGGTGGCGGCGTAGGCGGGGACGGTCTGGGGCAGGAAAGAGCGCAGATGCTCCTGCTGTTCGATGAGCAACGGCTTGATCTGCACAGTGGTGTAGTTGCGGGCGGAAAGCGCAGTCTCCATCATAAGCCGGGCCTGCTGAAGCACCTGATCGCGCGCATTGGCTTGCAGAAAGCGGTAGGAGAGCCAGGAGGCCAACAAACCGCCGGCGCCGAAGACGAGAACGAAGACCAGAGTGAATTTGGCGAGAAGTTTCATAGGGTGAGAGGCTCGTTTCCGGCGAACCCAATCAATGATAGCGCCAGGAGACGGGTGGATTCGAGAAGAACAGCACGGGATCGCCGGGAAGAGCACGCATCTGAACGGCTATCCTACTATAGAGAAGTACATGCAACCGTTTCGCGGCGTGGATTATCTGCTGGTGGATTCGCTGTTCAACGAAGAAGAGCTGCTGGTGCGGCAGACGGCGCGGCAGTTTGTGGAAGACCGGCTGATGCCGGTGATTCGCGATTGCTACCGCGACGCGCGATTTCCCTCGGAGCTGATTCCGGAGATGGCGCGGCTGGGATTTTTGGGCGCGAACCTGGAGGGCTACGGGTGCGCGGGCATGTCGAACGTGGAGTACGGGCTCATCATGCAGGAGCTGGAGCGCGGCGATTCGGGATTGCGGAGTTTCGTTTCTGTGCAGGGGGCGCTGGTGATGTATCCGATCTACGCGTATGGATCGGAACAGCAGAAGCAGCATTGGCTGCCGCGGCTGCAATCGGGGGAAGCGATCGGATGTTTCGGCTTGACCGAGCCGGGTTTCGGGTCGAATCCGGCGGGCATGAAGACCACGGCGCGGCGCGTGGGCGAATGCTGGGTGCTGAACGGTGAGAAGACCTGGATTACGAACGGGACGGCATCGCAGGTGGCGGTGGTGTGGGCGCGGACCGACGACGGCATTCGCGGGTTCCTGGTGGAGAAGGGGACGCCGGGGTACACGACGTCGGACATTCACGGCAAATGGTCGATGCGGGCGTCGGTGACGTCGAGCCTGGCGTTCGCGGACTGCAAAATTCCATCGGCGAACATGCTGCCGGGAGCGAAGGGGTTGAAGGGGCCGCTTTCCTGCCTTTCGCAAGCGCGATATGGAATCGGCTGGGGCGTGATCGGAGCGGCGATGGACTGCTACGAGACGGCACGGCAGTATTCGATCATCCGCAAGCAATTCGACGATAAACCGATTGCGTCGCACCAGTTGGTGCAGGAAAAACTGGCATGGATGATCACCGAGATTACGAAGGCGCAGTTGCTGGCGGTGCACGCGGGACGGTTGAAGGATCAGAGGAAAATCGAGCCGGCGCACATTTCGATGCTGAAGCGGAATAATGTTGCCATCGCGCTCGAATGCGCGCGGCTGAGCCGCGATCTGCTGGGCGCCAACGGCATCACAGACGAATTTCCGATCATGCGGCACCTGTGCAATCTGGAAACGGTAAAGACCTATGAGGGAACCGACCACATCCACGCCCTCGTCATCGGAGAGCGAGTCACGGGTGTCGCCGCTTATAAATAGTCCGATACTCACCGCAGAGACGCAGAGGCGCGCAGGAACACCTCTGGCGTTATATGCGATCACGACTTTTGCGAGCGCGTTCCTGTTGTTTCAGATCGAGCCGATCATCGCCAAGATGGTGCTGCCATGGTTCGGCGGGTCGGCGGCGGTGTGGACGACGTGCCTGCTGTTCTTTCAAACGGTGCTGCTGGCGGGCTATCTGTACGCGCATCTGGCAGTGAAGGGGCTGGCACCGCGGGAGCAGGTGTGGCTGCACATCGGGCTGCTGGCGGCGAGCCTGGTGCTGCTGCCGGTGATCCCCAATCCGGCGTGGAAGCCGCTGGGCGGCGAAGATCCATCGTGGCGGATTCTGGGATTGCTGGCGGTGACATTAGGCCTGCCGTACCTACTGCTGTCGGCGACGAGCCCGCTGGTGCAGGCGTGGTATGCGCGGACACATGAGCAGGCGGCGCCGTACCGGCTGTTTGCGCTATCAAACGCAGGGTCGATGCTGGCGCTCGTGACGTATCCGGTGCTGGTGGAGCCGAAATTTTCGACGCGGCACCAGGCGTGGGGATGGTCGGCGGGGTACGCGGCGTTTGTGGTGCTGTGCGGCCTGGTGGCGTGGGGCGCGCGCCACGCGAAGAGGATCGACGAAGAGATCGAAGAACAGGATGAGCGGCCGGGTTGGCCAAGGCAACTGATGTGGCTATCGCTCGCGGCCTGCGCGTCCACGCTGTTGCTGGCGGTGACAAATCATCTCACGCAGAACGTGGCGTCGATTCCATTTTTGTGGATTCTGCCGCTGGCGCTGTATCTGCTGAGTTTCATTTTGTGTTTTGAAGGGCGCAGGTGGTATCACCGGAGCACATTTCTGAAGCTGGGAGCAGTGGCGCTGGGCGGGATGGGATATGGGCTGGGCGACAATTTCCTGAATCCGAAATTGGTTGTGCTGGTTCCGCTGTTCGCCGGCGGCCTGGCGGTGTGTTGCATGGTGTGCCACGGAGAGCTGGCGCGGCTGAAGCCGTCGCACCGGTATCTCACCTCGTTCTACCTGATGATTGCGCTGGGCGGAGCCCTGGGGGGCGTGCTGGTGGGCCTGGTGGCGCCGCATTTCTTCAGCGGATACTTCGAGCTGCAAATTGCGATCGCGTGGTGCGCGGTGATGGTGGTGATCGTCGTGCGACCCGCAAATCTGGGGCTGCGAAGCCGCTGGCTGGGTTACGGGGTGTGGGTCGGGTCGATGCTGGGGGCGCTGGTGCTGATCGGCTACATGGGGTACGAGCTTCGCGAGTGGCGTAGCGGATCGCGCCTGCTGGTGCGGAATTTCTATGGCGCGTTGCGGGTGAATGATGAGGGCGACGGGGTAGATGAAGCGCGGATGCGCAAACTAACCCACGGCACGATCAGCCATGGCGAGGAATTTCTGGACCCCGCGAGACACCTGCAACCGACCACCTATTACGGCACCGAATCGGGGGTCGGTTTGACGCTTCTGGAAGCGCAGCGCAGGCCGGGGATACGCGTGGGCGTGATCGGGCTGGGCGCGGGGACGATTGCCGCGTACGGGCGGCCGGGCGATGTTTACCGCTTCTACGATATCAACCCGCTGGTGACCGGCATCGCGCGCAGGGAGTTCCGTTTTCTTCCCGAATGCAAGGCCAAGACGGAAGTGGTGCTGGGCGATGCCCGGCTCTCGATGGAGCGCGAGGCGCCGCAGCATTATGACGTGATCGCAGTGGACGCTTTTTCTGGCGACGCCATTCCCGTTCACTTACTGACGCGCGAGGCCTTCCAAGTTTACTTCCACCATCTCGTACCGGGCGGGGTGCTGGCGGTGCACGTCTCCAATAAACATCTGGAGCTGGCGCCTGTGGTGGACGCGCTGGCGCGGGCCCTGGGACGGCACGCGGTGTCGGTCGACAACGACGATGATGACGACAACGGCGTATTCGCCGCGAGCTGGGTGCTGGTTTCGGACCGCCAGAGTTTCTTTCAATTCCAGCCTGTCTTCAAGGCTGCCACCCCGGTATCGGCCCGGCCGGGCTTACGGTTGTGGACGGACGACTACAGCAATCTGTTTCAGATATTGAGGTGAAGGGGGGCGGTCCCTCATCCCTTCCAGCGCACGCCCACGCCCAGGACCTTCTTCGCGTAATCGAGGCTGCGCTCCAGGTCGACGCGCTGCTGCTCCTTAAGCGCGGCCTTGATCGCCGGAGATTGCTCGCCGGGGCCGCCGATGACCATGGGGCCCAGGTAGGGATGGCCGGTCTTGGCGAGCTCGACAAAACGCGCAAATTCCCATGCGGGCGTGTGCGGGAACACTTTCCAGAAATCGGGCTCGAGATAGGACAGCACGGTCGGCGGGCGGCCGGTGATGATCTCGAGCTGCATCCCGGCTTGCGGGCAGAGCTTGCGGTAAATCTCGACGAACCGCTTGAAATTCACCGAGCCATCGCCCAGCGCCACCCATTGCGCCATCGCGCCGCGCGGATGCTCGCACACGGCGGAGTCGCGAATGTGTGTGGTCACCACGTAAGGCGCCAGCGTTTCGAGCGTGAGGAGCGGATCTTCCACCACCCACATCGGATTGCCGCTATCCAGACATGAGCCGACGAAATCCTTGCCGGCTTCTTCGATCAGCATCTTGGTTTCACGCGCCTGCATGTCGCCGGAGTGATTTTCAATGGCGACGCGAACGCCCATATCCAGGGCTTGCGAGCGCACCGAGCGCAGCGCCTCAACGGTGACTTCCATGCAGCGCTGCAAATTCGCTCGGTCGCCGAAGCCGCCCAGGTAGCAGCGCATGGAAGAAGCACCCACCGCCTTGGCCACGCGCATACCTTTCAACAAATACTCCCCGGGGGAACCATTGGACGCATTCCAACCCGTGGAAAGCGGGCAGATACAGCCGATTCCCGCATCGATGGCGATGCCTAAGCGCCCAGCATGCTCCTTCACCTGCGCCAGGTGCCCGGGCTCGAGGCTCTGGTAGTCGCCGAGTCCCGACAATTGGATGGTGTCGAGCTTCAGGCTCGCCGCGTAATCGAGCAGTTCGATGTCATGCCAGCGAAAATCGCGGATCGAATAGCTGTCGAAACCCAGCCGGATGGGTGTATCGCTCAACTTTTCCACCTCACGCCCACGCCCAGGACTTTCTTGGCGTATTCCAGGCTGCGCTCCAAATCCGCACGCTGCTGCTCTTTGAAAGCCGCCTCCAGCACGGGAGATTTCGTGCCCCAGCCGGCAATGACCATCGGTCCGATGTAAGGATGGCCGCTTTTGGCGAGCTTCAGGAACCGCGCGAACTCGGAGGCCGGCGTTTGCCGGAACACTTTCCAGAAATCCGGCTCGAGATACGGAAGCACATCGGGCGGAATCCCCGTGATGATTTCAAGCTGCATGGCCGCATTCGGGCACAACTTTTTGTAAAGGTCGACGAAGCGCCGCAAATCCACCGATCCGTCACCCAGCGCGACCCATTGCACCGCCGCGCCGCGGGGATGCTCGAATACGGCCGTGTCGCGAATATGCGTCGTGATGACGTATGGCCCGAGCGTTTCGAGTGTCAGCAGCGGATCTTCAATCGCCCACAAAGGATTACCGGCATCCAGGCACGAGCCGACGAAATCGGTTCCGGCGGCTTCGATCAGCATTTTCATTTCGCGTGCCTGCGTATCGCCCGCGTGGTTCTCCACGGCGATGCGGATGCCGAGATCGAGTGCCTCCGAGCGCACCGAGCGCAGCGCCTTCACGGTGGCCTCTATGCAGCGATCCAGATCGGGCCGGTCTGCGCGCGTGCCCATGGCACAGCGCAACACACGCGCACCCACGGCATGCGCTACGCCGAGCCCCTTGCGCAGGTAGGCAGTGGAGCTGCCCTCCTTGGGGTCCCAACTTGTGGAAAGGTCACAGACCGTGTAGATGCCTGCATCGATCGTGATCCCCGTGCGCTCGGCGTGGTCTTTCACCTTGGCCAGATGTTCGGGCTCGAGGCTTTCGTAGTCGTTCAGGCTCGAAAGCTGAACTGCGTCGAGCTTCAGACTCGCGGCATAATCGATGAGCTGGATGTCCTTCCAGCCGAGATCGCGGATCGAGAAACTGTCGAACCCCAGCCGGATTCCGCCCGCCTGCCCACGCGCCGCGGCCGCTCCCAACGCGGCGGCCGTTGTGCTTTGCAAGAACGTGCGGCGGAGCATCAGTTTTCTTTGTAGCACAACGCGGAGGTACCAAAGTTCCGGTGCACTGGAACGTGAGTCAGGATTAGAGTCCGTGGTAACCTGTGACCGTGCAGCCCGAAAATCCTCTGCTGTACACGGCCGGCTACCGGCTGGGGCCGCTGGTGGAAGAGGAGACCTTCGCGCGCCTCTGCCGCTCGCGCGATTTCCTGGTTGCGAACATCGACCAGCCCGTGCGGCTCGATGACACCGCATCCGTTGCGTGTCTATCGCCCTTCCACTTCCACCGCATGTTTGCGCGCGCCTTCGGCGAGACACCGCATGAATTCCTGCGGCGGCAGCGCATCGAGCGCGCGAAGCAGTTGCTGGCCCGCGACCACGTGCCGGTAACGGAAGTTTGTTTGTCCGTCGGCTATGAGAGCCTGGGATCGTTCAGCACCCTGTTCCGTTCGATGGTCGGCCAGTCGCCCGCCCAGTATCGGCGCGCCATCCGCCGCATTTTCCCCGCTCCCGCGCTGGCCATTCACCGTTTTGTCCCGGCGTGCTACCTCATGGACTTCGGCGCGCGCCCGTTTTGAATCTCACGTCCCGGTCTAAACCGCAAGATTCGAGAAGCGCGTCGGGCTTAGACTGTGGGAATCTGTTTCGCGGAGGATAGAGCCAATGATTCAACGCCTTTCTCACGTAACCATCTACGTTCTCGATCAGGACGCCGCCAAGGATTTTTATGTCAATAAGCTGGGCTTCGAGCTGAAAACGGACGCGACTATGGACAACGGTTTCCGCTGGCTGACAGTCGCGCCCAAGGGCCAGCCCGACCTCGAAATCGTTCTCATGCCGACCACCAACCCCAAATGGGACGCCGAAACGACGGAAGCCTTGCGCAAGCTGGTCCGCAAGGGTGTGCTCGGCGCCGGTGTACTCGAAACCGCCAATTGCAAGAAAACGTACGAGGAGCTGAAAGCCAAGGGGGTCGAGTTCATGCAACCGCCGGTCGAGCGCTTCTACGGCATCGAAGCGCTGCTCAAGGACAACTCCGGCAACTGGTTTAGCATGACCGAGCGCACCGGCGCACACGAGCCGAGCAAAGAAGAGCTGGATAAGCTGGCGAGGGATATGGAAAAGGGACCGAAGGCGGAGACGAAAAGCGCGGGATGAGCGACACAGACTCAGATGTGTTACGCTCATGACAGATGAGCCATACGATCACGATTCGTCTTACGGATGAGCTGGCGGCCTGGCTGCGGGACACTTCCCGCAAATCGGGAGTGCCGGCAGGCCGCTTGATCCGCGATCAGTTGGAAAAAGCCAAGAATGAGGTCGGCCAGCAGAGCTTCTTGCGTCGTGCTGGCGAGATCACCGGCCCGGCGAATCTTTCTTCCCGCAAGGGCTTCGCGCGGGAATGAAGGGAATCGCGGATACCGGTCTGATCGTAGCGTTCGGCAACCGGACCGACCAGCATCACCGCTGGGCACTCGAGATTGCACGCCAGGTGACAGAGCCACTGCTTACGTGCGAGGCAGTTCTGGCCGAGGCCGCGTTCCACCTTGGCTCTGCACCCTTCGTGCTCTCTCTCATAGAAGACGGCATGCTGCGCATTGCGTTCGATTTCCTCAGCAATCTGGATCAATTGGCAACCTTGGCGCGACGCTACGAAGATAGGAATCCGGATCTCGCCGACCTTTGTCTGATCCGCATGACGGAGTTGTACCCGCGCCATGTGCTGATCACCATTGATGAAAGGGATTTCCGGGTTTATCGCAGGAATCGCCGGGAAGTGATTCCGGTTCTGAGTCCTTCGCACCGCAAAGTCTGAAGCGGCTCTAGCTCCTACACGTCCAAATTCTTCACTTCGAGCGCGTTCTCTTCGATGAATTTGCGGCGGCTTTCGACGTCTTCGCCCATCAGCGTCGAGAAGATCTCTTCGCTTTCCACGGCGTCCTCGAGGCGCACTTTCAGCAGCGTGCGCTTCTCGGGGTTCATGGTGGTATCGGCGAGCTGGTCGGCGTTCATCTCACCCAGCCCTTTGTAGCGCTGTACGGAGGAATCCTTCTTGCCTTCGTTCTTGACGAAGACCAGGAGATCGCGCCAGTTGGCCTGCGTTTCGCGATGCTCGCTCTTCACCACGGTGAACGGCGGCTCGTTGTAACGCGCGATCTGTTTGGAAAGCGAGCGCAGCCGTCTGTACTCGGGGCGCGCGGCCAGCTCCAGGCCGATCTGTCGCTCGGCATTGGTCGAATCGTGATAGCTCACCGACCAGGCCGAATGCTCTTCGTCCTGCTTCAACTCCGGATGGATCTGCACTGCCTTAAGCCCGGCGACTACCTGCTCGAGATTCGCCTTCTCCGCAAAATCGGCCTTGGTATCGATATGCAGCGCCGGGTTGGCGATCACTTCCACCACGCGGGCGTCGCGCAGCTTGCGCTCCACTTTGCCGAAGATCTGCTCGAACTCGTCGAGATTCATGAGGAAATTGCGCAGCTCGCCGGATTCGATCTTCGCTTTCGCGCCGTTTCCGTTTTTGCCGATTTCGAGCGTCAGATTTTCCGTCGCGCGGCGCATGATCTCGCGCGTGTATTCTTTCTCGTCCTTGATGTACTTCTCGTTCTTTCCCTTCTTGATACGGTAAAGCGGAGGCTGCGCGATGAACACGTTGCCGCGCGAGATCAGCTCCTGCATGTGGCGGAAAAAGAAGGTGAGCAGCAGCGTGCGGATGTGCGAGCCGTCCACATCGGCGTCGGTCATGATGATGATCTTGCCGTAGCGGAGCTTGGTGGCGTCGAAATCGTCCTTGCCGATGCCGGTGCCGATGGCTGTGATGAGCGCGCGGATTTCTTCGTGGCCCAGCATCTTGTCGTAGCGCGCCTTTTCGACGTTGAGAATCTTACCC
>JASHOO010000220.1 GCA_030041035.1 Bryobacteraceae bacterium
TGTCCGTGCTTGGTGTCGAGCGTTCGCGGTCCTGTATCGGCAGCCAGTCGCTGGATCGGCAGCGGCTTCCACCCGCCGCCCCCCGGCACTTCAACCGTAAACTTCGTGACGTTGAAATTGCCATAAGCATCGCGTCCGGGACCGCCTCGGGGCAACCGTGCATCCGGAAGAGCCTCCAGGCGGATGCCCGACACAGCGCCGCCCGGAAGCTGGAACTCCACCATGTAAGCTTCATTGCGGGGCTTCTCGCCAGCAGCGAAGATACGGCCGTCTGATTCGGCGGTGAGCGTGCTTCCGGCAGCAGCCGACAACTTAGCCGGGGTTACCGTGTGCCATGCCTGCTCCGCGTTCAGAACGGCCTTTTCCCATTCTCCTTCCTGTGCCTTTAATTCCGGTGTGAGTGTGGTGGTTTCCTTTTGCAGTCGGTTGATGCGGGCTTCGATGGCCTCGCGCTCCTTGTTCTGTTCCGGCGTCGGCATTTCGAGCACCGGCTCGATGTAAAGGGTCGACGTGTCTCCGGTATTGATCTGCTTTTTTTCACCGTTGTTGAAGAAGGCCATCATGGAGTAAAAGTCCTTCTGGGTAAACGGATCGAACTTGTGGTTGTGGCACTGCGCGCATCCGAGTGTGCTGCCGAGCCAGACCGTTGCCGTTGTGTCTACACGATCCACCTGCACTTCGAAGTACGATTCGTCCTTGTCGACTCCGCCTTCCTCGTTGAACTGCGTGTTGCGATTGAAGCCGGTGGCAATGCGCTGTTCTTCCGTCGCGTTGGGCAGCATATCTCCGGCGATCTGCTCGATCGTGAACTCGTCGAACGGCATGTCGCGATTGAGCGCGTTGATCACCCAGTCGCGATATTTCCAGATACTGCGGCGGTCATCTTTTTCGTAGCCGTTAGAATCGGCATAGCGCGCCAGATCCAGCCACGGGCGTGCCCATCGCTCGCCGAAATGTGGCGAGGCAAGCAGGCGGTCGACCATTCGCTCGTAGGCATCCGGCCGTGTGTCATCGAGAAATGCTTTCAGTTCGGCAGGCGTAGGAGGCAAACCGGTAAGGTCGAGCGAGACGCGGCGTGCTAACTTCTCTTTCGACGCTTCTGGTGAATAACTCAGGCCCTCCTGCTCCAGCCTCGCCAGCAGAAAATTATCGATGGGATTTCGCACCAGTTCCGCATGTTTCACGGCCGGTGGCAGAGGTTTTACCGGTTTGATGTAGGCCCAGTGCCTGGCGGGTGCCTGATCGCGAGCATCGGCGCCCTCCGGCCAATCTGCACCTGAATCGATCCAACGCTTGAGGGTGGTCACTTGTTCGGACGTGAGCGGCGTCCCGTTAAACGGCATCCGCGCTTCCGCGCCCCGCCCCTCGACACGTGCGATCAAACGGCTCTTTTCGCTCGCGCCAGGCGTAATCACGCGCATCGCCGCTGCCTTCACGTCCAGCCGCAGGTCCGCCTTCGGCTGCGCGCCGCTGTGACAACCATAACAGGAAGAACGGAAGATCGGCTCGACGTCGCGCGCGTATTCCACCCGCCGAGCAGGCATCGAGTCGATCCATGTGCGAATCAGGGCCACTTGCCTTGCCGGCAGCGGTGCTCCGGTCGCGGGCATGCGTTTTTTAGCCTCGCTGGTCGAAATACGCTGATACAGCAGACTGTTTTGGCTGTCGCCCGGAATAATTGCCGCGCCGGAGTTTCCTCCCCGCAGAGCGCCATCTAGAGTGTCCAGCCGCAATCGCGCCTGCGGCCGAGTGGCGCTGTGACAAGGTACACAAGATGCCGCAAGAATCGGCAAGATCTGTGTTTGAAAGTCCGGCTGGCCCGTGCCCGCCGAGCACACGGGGGCCAGTAGCACGCCCGAAACAACCGCAACTTTACCGACAAGTTTGGAGCAAGAACTCAACCTACAGAGGAGTCTATCACTTTCGGCTTCAACGACGCGTTGAGATCTGCCTAGAGGTGAAGCATAATCGGCCGATCTACCGAGGAGTGAGCTGCGGTCTTGCGGATCAAGTGTAGGCGCTACTGATGGCGCAGAGCGTCGAACGGAGCGATCGTGGAAGCGCGGCGCGCCGGAACGAATGTGGCAACGGCCGCTACAAGCATGATCACAACCGTGACGACGAAGAACGTGGCAGAATCCGTTGCCTTCACGCCGTAAAGCAGCGACCCTAGAAACCGCGTAATTCCGTAAGCAGCGCCTAAGCCGATGATGACGCCGGCCGAAACCAGCTTCATTCCCTGAAACGCGATCATGCGAAGCACATTCCCGCTCCCAGCGCCCAGCGCGATACGGATGCCGATTTCCTGTACACGCTGTTCGACCGAATATGACATCAGTCCGTAGATCCCGATCGCTGCCAGCAGGAGCGCGATAGCGGCGAAAATCGTGAGCAGCAGCATATTGAAGTTCTGCCGGGCGAGTGCGTCGGACATCACTTGCTCCATGGTGCGAACGTGCGTTGGCGAAATCATGCTGTCTATGTCGTTGATCTCCCGTTCCACAGAAGCGCGCAGTGCCAGCGGATCGGACGCCCCGCGAACCACCCAGGCCAGCGGAATGATGCTGTTCGCCAGCTTCGTAATACCATCGGGGGCCTGGCTTTGCGGGATGTACATAACGCCTTGATCTGCCTCGGCCAGGTCATTTTCACGCACATTACCGACAACTCCAACGATCTGGCGCGGCGGGTCATCGAATTGCGGTCCAAGCCCTTTGCCAATGATGATCAGTTGGCCGATGGGATCCTGATCCTTCCAATATTTCTTCGCCACAATCTGATTAATGATGACGACCCGCGCGCCATTGCCGGTATCGGTATCGCTGAAGGTCCGGCCGCGTAGTAAAGGGATCTGAAATGTGCGGAAGTAATGCGCGCTGACCGAGCGCCAATACTCATCGCCTTCGTACTGGCCCTTGGAGGGCGTCCGGCCAACGATGTTGATTGGTAAGTCGATGCCGATACCTGCAACAGGCAGCACCACGGCCGAAGCCGCCGATTGCACCCCGGGCAGTGCCTCGATGCGCGCAACCGCCTGGCGCACCAGGTTATTCACCTTGGTTGTCGAATCATACGAGCCGCCGGTCAGCGAAGTTTCCAGGGTGAGCAGGTTGTGCGCGTTGAAGCCGGGATCAACCGATTGCAGGCCAGAAAAAGTGCGAATGAGCAGTGCGGCGGAAACAAGCAGGACCAGCGCCAGAGCGACTTCCGTTACTACGAGAATCGACCGCGCCCGTTTGCGGAGAACACTTCCTCCGCTGCGCCCGCCCTCCTTGAGCGTTGAGGCGAGGTCAGGTTTGGAGATGTGCAGCGCTGGAAACAGGCCAAACAGGACGCCGGTCAGCACAGCGACCCCCATCGTGAATCCCGCCACACGCCAATCGACTGGCGGAACGTGCAGCGCGCCGGTTTGATCGGTGAGCCTGGGAATATTACCGGGAGCCACCAGAAGCAGCGCACGCACGCCCCAGGCACCGAGAATAAATCCCAGAATCCCGCCGACGCCGGCCAGCATGATACTTTCCGTAAGAAGCTGTCGGACCATTCGCCAGTAACTCGCGCCGATAGCCGCACGAATGGCCAGTTCCCTCTGGCGAACAGCAGCGCGCGCCAGCAGTAGGTTGGCCACGTTGGCACATGCGATCAGCAGCACGAATCCCACCGCGCCGAATAGAACGTAGAGTGCCAAACGTACATCCCGCACCATCGAATCCTTGAGCGGTTCCACTCCAACGCTCTCCGCTTTGTCCATCCACTTGGGGTTGGCCGCACGGAAGCGCTCGCCCGCCACCTTCATTTCGGCCCTCGCCTGTGAAAGTGTTACGTCCGGCTTCAATCGAGCGGCGGTGAGGAGATAGTGCCCCTGGTTGGTGCTCCCAGGATCCGCCTGGAGCGGCAGCCAGAGGTCGGCGGGAGGATCAGATTCGAAGCCCTTGGGCATGACGCCGACCACGATGTAGGTCTGTTTATTGAGAAGCAAACTGCGACCGGCGATCTGCGGGTCGGCGCCGAGCCGATTCCGCCAAAGGCGGTCACTCAGCATGGCTACGGATGGTCCGTTGGGCAGGTCCTCGGCTTCGGTAAACGTGCGGCCGAACGCCGGCTGGGCGCCGAAAGCCCGGAAGAAGTCGCGCGAGACATGCATGCCCTTAACCGGTTCGCTGCGCTCCTCTGCGCCGAGATTCATGCTGAGCGCCGAGAAATCATATAACGCCATCGATTCGAAGACGCTGTTTTGTCGCCAGGCCATGTACTTGGGAATCGAAGTCGAATTGCTGAAGCCGCTCGGATACTGCCGGCCGACCCGAACCAGCCGTTCGGGCTGTGAATAAGGCAGTGGTTCCAGCATCACGCTGTTCACCACGGTGAAAATCGCCGTATTAGCCCCAATACCAAGTGCCAGCGCAGCCACGGCGGCAATGGTAAACCCCGGGCTACTGCGCATCATGCGAAAAGAGTAGCGGAGATCGGTGGCCAAACTTGCCATGATAATCAGATTAACGTACTAACCGGGGCAGGAGTTCCCTGAATTCCGCGTCATGCTCCGACGGCAGATTCCTTCGGCGCGCCGGAATTGGTTGCCTGCGCTGCCATCGTGGATCTGGTACTAAACTTGAACAGACAAGATCGTGAACAGACGCCTGCCACTGTTGTTCCACCACGTGATGTACAACTTGCGTGGCGGGTTTCTGGTTCGTCCGCTCGTTATCGCCCTCGCGCTGGGCGCAGCCGGGGCGCTGCTTTCGTGGTTGGAAGAGGCGGTTCCCGAAGTAAGTGCGTGGGTGCCGAAGGCAATTTTTCCGTCGCATGCGGACCCTCAAATCGCCCAGGTGATTTTAGGTAGCATCGGCGCTTCCATCATGACCGTCGTCTCGATCGTCTTCGCCATTCTCTTGATGACCCTGACGCTGGCGTCGATGCAATTCTCTCCTCGTATCCTGCTGAGCTTCGCGCGGGACGGTGTGACGCAGTGGACGCTCGGCGTATTTCTAGGAACGTTCTCGTATTGCATGGCCGCACTTCCAGCAGCCCGCTCGCTGCCGCACCCGTTCGCGCCCGTGGCGACTGTCCTCGGCGCGATGCTGCTGGCTCTCGCTTGCGTGTGCTGGCTGCTCTTTTTCATCCATCACATTTCGCAGGCGATCAGTGTCAACCAAATCGTGGACAAGATAGCATCCGAAACTGAAGCCGTAGTTCTTGACTTGATGCCGTGGCCGCGCAAGCTCAATCGGATGGAGGTCGACGAACGGGTCGAGGCTCTGAGATGGGAATTGTCCATCACCAACGAAATCTCCGGCTACATCCGTTTCATCGATATCAAGCGGTTAGTATCTCTGGCGAAGTCCTATCACATCAAAATCCAGGTGTTGCGGCGAGTGGGTCATTTTGTCCCGGAAGGTGTGCCGTTTCTGAGGATATCGAGGGCGGAGCGAGCGACGCCCGATCGCGTGGCAGCGCTTCGTGCGGCGTTCGATTTCGGACCATCCAGAACCTTGCAGCAGGATGTTGAATTTGGCGTCCTGCAGATTGTCGATGTAGCGCTCAAGGCAATTTCGCCGGCCGTGAACGACCCCAGCACGGCAATTAGCTGCGTCGACCAGTTGAGCCGCATCCTGATTCGGGTGGCCTCACGTGAGCCGCCTGAGTCGAATCTGTACGATCCGCCGGGTGTTCTGCGTGTTTATGTCCCGTGGATAGGTTTCGACCGCCTACTCGATTCAGCATTCGAGCAGATACGCATGTACGCGAAGACGGATGTCGCAGTCAGCCTGCGAATGTTACGAGCCATTGGCGACATCGCTGCAACGACAAAGGATCCTCAGATCCGTCGGTCATTAGTTGATCGGGCGAATCGGATTGTTGCCGGCTGCACAGAGCGGCTGAGGGAGGACGAGCTAAGCGAAATCCGGGGGCGCCTTTTAGCACTGCAGCAGAGTGTTCTCGTGCCCGGTGAATAGCTCGCGGGCGTCTAGAAGCTGGAGCCGCGCCTGTTCGTCACTCGAACGGCTGCCAATGTGCGAGTTTGCACAAAAATCGGACCTCGGCGAGCATCATTTGCGTGCCGGCGGCAATCTTAACCAGCAAAACTCCTGTGGTGGGGTCGTCCGCCAGGTCACTTGTGAGGACACTGTCCACTGTGGATGATTCTGCAATCGGTGCTGTGCACTAGAGGCGGAAGCTACAAAAAGGAAATGAAGATGAGATTTGCACGAACTGAGATGGCCGGCTCCATAGTGGTGATGGCTGCGCTATTGGCCTCCAGTCCAATAGCTGCAAAGGATGTGGTCGCAACCAGCCAAGTGTTATCGCCGCTCATTGCGCTGAGTCCGGCTTATGAGGGCATGACCGGTGATGCGCTGTTCCAGAAGCTTTTGGAAAGTAACCAGGCGCGAGAAGCACAGCTGCGGCAGTATTCGTCGATTCGCACCTATGCAGTGGCCAACGACACGGGCAAGGTCTATGCGCAAGAGACTGTGCGGCTGGATTTCCAGGCACCTGACCATAAAATCTTCCGCACCATTTCCGAAGATGGTTCCAGGTTAGTCCGGGACTTGGTTCTGAAGCGCCTCATCGAGAGCGAATCCGAGGCTTCATCCGGACGGGCACATCGCGATAGCTCCATCAGGCCCGCCAATTATGAATTCCACCTGCTCGGTGAACAGGATGTCGGGCCGTACCACTGCCTCGTTGCACAAGTCACGCCCAGGCGCAGGGACAAGTATTTGTTCGAAGGTAGGGTCTGGATCGACACTCAGGATTATGCTGTTGTCAGAATCGTCGGACAGCCTGCTAAGTCTCTCTCATTTTGGATCACGCGCGCCGATTTCGTCCGGCAATATGAGAGGATCGGACAGTTCTGGCTCGCAGCTGGGGACGAAACAACGGTCCATGTACGGTTGTACGGGAACAAGATCCTTAGCATCAGTTACCAAGACTACGTGATCAACCAGGACAACGATTCCCGCACGGCACAGATGGACCAAACCGGGCCGATGGGAAACGGAAGGCCTGCCGTGGCGTACCAGCAGCGACAGGAAGCTCTAAAATGACGTTTCATATAGAGCTGTGCGCCCTTACTTGGTCGCGCCCGATCGCGTGAAGCGCCGGGAAAATAGTCTGCTGCACCCCATTGAGCCTAAAGTGCATCTCAACACTTAAGACCCATGTCGAACTTTCGCCAAAACTCCATTTGGACAGCGCTGATTGTCTGTTTCGCCGGAATCGGCAGTTACCCGTGTCGCGCGGCCGATGCGGCCGATGCCAATGAAATCGTTGAGCGTGCGACGGCAGCTTTGAAGTCAGATTGGGCCGCCGACCCCTTATATGCGTTCATCGAGCAAGATGAGGTCCAAAAACGCGATAAGCTGACCAGCAAGTCCTTTGAAATCGTCATGATCGACGGGTCTGATTATCGTTTGCCGCTTGCGGTGGACGGCCAGCCACTATCGCCGGTTCGCCGGAAGGCCGAGCTCATCAAGTTCAAAGAGGAAATGCAGCGCCGCAGCAATGAGAGCCCAGGCGCTCGCGAATCCCGCATTGCTGCCTGGAAAAAGCAAAGGGACGAAGACGGCGAACTCCTCCTCGACTTCCCCTATGCACTATCGTTTCAATTGCTGGGCGAAGAGGTAAAAGATGGACATCCGGCCTATCTTTTCTCCGGAACTCCCAAACCAGGGATCGTGCCAAACACTCGCGCCGCCAAGGTGCTTACCGGCATAGAGGGAAGGGCGTGGGTAGAGAAAGACACCCTACATCCCATTCATGTCGAGTGCACCGTCATTAAGCCTGTACCCGTTTTTGGACCATTGGCCAGCGTTCTGCCCGGGACCGATATTGAAATCGCTATGACCAAGGTCGCTGACTCGGTCTGGCTGATCGACCTGGTTTCCCTGAAGTTGAAGGTAGCCAAGATTCGTGTGTTCAAGTCGGAGGCGGTCACGCGCAGCACGTACACTCGCTACCGCCCGAACTCTTTCGCAGTTCAGGAACTTCTATCTGAAGCCAGCCATGAGTAGATTGGGCTATCCTTCCGGGCTCCCCTTCTATTTGCTCGCGGCGGCGACCGCCCTCTCAATCCCCGCGCGTGTGCTGTCCAGATTCTTCGCTCCCGCCAGATACGTCAGCGCCACAACGGGCTTGCCGTCTGAGAGATTCTGACCCCGCAGCAGCCTGTCGAGAGCTGCCGCTCGCAGGAAGCCGCCAATCACTTGTTCGGCGACTTCGCCGGTTGTGAACTTGTTTACTCCGCCATCGAGAATCGTCGGCGCGAAAAACGGACGCGCCACACCGAGCCGGCTGGCCTCTGCATAAAGAATCTCCCCAATCAATTGCATGCATTGCGGTGAGAAACTCTGCGTATCCCCTAGACCGATGATCAGCAGCCTGTGCGCGCCCAGACTTCCGGTTGGCGGCGTCATCACAAGCGTTTCGCCCAGTACGCCGCGAAAGCGATCGGGGTCGCGAATGCGGTCAAGCAAACCGTTCAACTTCTCATTCGTTTCGATCAGCGAACCGTGTAGCTGGTTCAGGGGCGAGGATCGAAACAGGCAGATCACCTGCAGATCCGTTGTTGTATCCGCCGGACTCTGCACGAGCACCCGGATCGGCATTGGAGCTCCCGCCACGTCTATGCCGGCGGGTTGGGCGCGCGAGACAGGTACCAGCAGCAAGACGCCCAAAAGCATGGTAGTCGGTTTCGGTGTCATTTTGGAATGCACGCCTGCCCGGTTTCGATGCCGAAGTGGGCAGCCAGGATTCTTTCTGCGCTGAAGGTCACTTCACTTCGTAACCGACAAACTCCGGCAGCAGAACGTTACCCTGATAATCCATTTCCTGATGGATACCGATTTTCGACGAGTAGTAAGCGTTTGCAGTGCTGAACTTCAACGTGACGAAGAACCGCTCGTCGGGCGTTTCGGGGTTCTTTTCGTTCCTGGCCATCCGCGAGAGCACGGCAACACGCTGGTCGGGTGCCGCCTGCATAAACGGCACACCGTACCGCTCGCGCGCCAGCGCGTCGATGCGTTTCAAACCTTCCCGCCAATCGTCTCTTTCGGCTTCCACGATCGATTCCGCAAGCCTGCCGTCGAGATATGCCGCGACTCCGGCGGCGCGCGCGCCCGGCGAGTGATCATCGGCCGGGATCATCAGCTCGGTCAACTCGTCCAACAGGGCGAACTCCTCACGGGAGAATACCTTCGGGGTAAACTCGCCGGCCGTGCTGCGTTCAGCTCCCGCCGCTGCCAGGCTCGCCGCTGCCCCGATCTCGATCAGTTCACGCCTGGTTAAGCCGCTCTGGTTCGCCATCTAAACCTCCCTTTTGCGGAGTTGGTCCGCCAGATGATCGCAGGACCGCCAGGCCAGCGCCATAATCGTCCACGTGGGATTGTGGCACGACGCGCTCACGTGGCTGCTGCCGTCCACGACAAGAAGGTTCTTCACATCGTGCGACTGTTGGAACTGGTTCAGCACCGACGTCTTCGGGTCCGTCCCCATGCGCGCCGTCCCCAATTCGTGAATGGACCAGCCCTCCGTCAGGATTTCCTGGCGCGCCTCGACCACTTCAAAGCCGGCTTCTTCAAACATTTCCCTGGCGGAATTCACCATATCCACCGACATCTTTTTCTCGTTATCACCGTATTTGTAATGGAACTGAATCACCGGGATTCCCCACTTGTCTTTCACGTCTGGATCGATCTCGATGTGGTTTTCATATCGCGCCAGAACTTCGCCGAAACCCGACAGGCTGATAAATGCGCCGGCATGGTCGCGAACCGCCTTCTTGTAGGAGCGTCCGAATCCCGGCAGCGACATGGCATGCTCCGGTTCCATGGTATTTCCGCCAAAGCCTTCAAAGCCGTAGGCACGAATAAAATTCGCGTTCCGGTCCGTCAGGTTACGGAACCTCGGCACGTAGAAGCCTCCAGGCCGCCCGTCATCCAGCGTGCGCGGCTTGCCCACCAATTCCTTCACCAACCCCGTAATGTGCGGACCCATGATGTGGTCGCACAAATTGTGGCCCACATGACCGCTCGAATTTCCGACGCCGTTCGGATAGATCCGCGATCTAGAAAGCAGCATCAGCCGTGCGCTTTCCAGGGTCGAAGCCGCGAGTACTATGGCTTTGCCGCGCGCCTCGTATGTCTTCCTAGTTTCAGTATCGATGAACGACACCCCGCGCGCTTTTCCTGACGCCGGATCGACCGTGACTTCGTACGCCGTTGCATTCGTGCGGATCGTCAGATTTCCTGTTTCGAGCGCCGGGAAGATCAAACCCGTGGGCGAATCAAACGCCGCGTGAATGTCGCAACCGCCGGTATGGCGCTCGCACGCCCCACGGCCGAAACAACGGCTGCGATACCGGTTGTGTTTCAAGCCGTCAGTGGTAACGCCCGCGCGGTACGGCGTCAGCACACGGCCCATCCTCGCCAGGCTCTCCCGCAGCATCATTTCCGATTTGCTCAAGCGGATCGCCCTCTGAAAAATGCTGTCCGGCAGGTAATCCAGATTCTCCTTGTGACCCGAGATGCCCAGGTAAAGGTCGACCTTGTCATAGTAGGGCGCGATGTCCGCATAGGAAATCGGCCAGTCCTCGCCATAGCCATCACGGCTTTTGGCTTTGAAGTCGTAGTCCGAAAGCCGCAAGCCCAGACGTCCCCAGATGTTCGTCTTACCGCCCAGGCAGCGCGCGCGAGCCCATGCGTAGGGCGTACCGGTGTAGGGATGGTCTTTCTCGTCGACCACGATGTTCTTGCTGTAATCGCCTTTGCCCCACGACTCGATATACGAATACATATGACGGTATGGCGTCCCCTTGGCATACGGCCGGTCGCGGAAGCGGTATTCGGCGGGAGTCAATGAGTGCGTATCCGCGGGAATGTCGCCGCGGCGTGGATGATCGTACGGCCACTCCATCGACTTCAACTCTTTGTTGATGTCGAGTTTCTTGCCGGCTTCGAGAAGCAGAACCTTCATCCCGTGCGATGTCAGGACGTGCGCCGCCATCCCGCCGGCCGCGCCCGACCCTACGATCACTGCGTCGTATACCTGCTTCAGATCGACATCGCCCGCATTCGATTGGCCGGGCGCAAGGAAATTCATCGGTGATATGCTCCAGCCATCCCTGTAACGGCGGCTTGCGGCCCCTCCGAGCCCTGCAGGAGCTTTTGCCTCTCGCCGGGCGCCAGCGCATCATAGAGATTCGTAAAGGCGGCGTTGGTCCAACCGAATCCCGCTTCATTGGAGCGATAGCCGAAATGCACTTCGCTGCTCAGTTCCGTAGTCCGCCGCACCACATCGTATTTTTCCACAATCGTCCCATGTTTCAAGAATTCCTGTAAGACGAGCGACAGGAACTCCACGGAAACCCGGTCTGCTTCTTCCCTGTATCCGTAGCGGCGCAATGCCTGAATGGCGATCATTTCAAGCGGCGCCCAGCCGAATGGCGCGTCCCACTGGCTGCCGCTCTGGTACGTGCTGGTCTGCAACCCGCCCGGACGCTCGAACTCGGCGAGGTTGCGCACCACTTGGGCCGCCTGCTCATTGCTCGCAATTCCGGCCCAAAGCGGATAGAACGTCGTCAAAAATGGATACTTGCGCACGCTCTTATGGACAAAGTTGTAGTCGTAATACAATCCATCGTGCGCGTCCCACATCAGCCGGTTCACCATGTCAGCCCGGTCATGGGCTCGCTTCTGCCAGGTCGCCGCGTCCTGTTCGCGGCCGAGAATGTGCATGATGTCAGCCGTCTGGCTTTCCATCAGGTAAAGCAGCGAGTTCAGGCACACCGGATCGTAATGAATGATGTCCGCGCTGAAGGGACCATACCGGTTGGAAGGATCGAAACCGGACTCGCGCATCGAGCGGTCGCTTTTGTAAAACAACGGCGTGAGCTGATCCTTTTTGGCGTCGTAGTACTGGCTCACGTCGTAATCCGTGATCGCGTGCGTGCGGAAATACTCTCTGACCAGATCGTAGTGCGTCCGTCCCTGTGCGTCGCGCTCGGCCGACACCGATTCTGGAGCCGGGCCCTCACCCACATCGAAGTAGCGCGATAGCCCTGTCTCGGGGGTCAGGTGAGGTTCGCTGATCCAGAACCGGTAGTACTTTTCTATCGCCGGCACTGCGTCGGCCAGCCATGCCCGATCCTTGGTTCGCTCGTAAACCGCAAGCAGCATCTCTGTCAGGAACGGAGGCTGCGAACGGGTTAAATAATATGTGCGGTTGGCGTTCAGGATTTTGCCGTACTCGCGGATCTCGTAAAGAAAATTGTCCGCCATGTCCTTGGCGAGTGCGAGCTTGCCGTCACGCAGCAGCCCCACCTGGATGAAGTAGCTGTCCCAGCCGTACATCTCGTTGAAACGCCCGCCGGGCACCACGTAGGGCCGCGGCAGGTATAACAGGTCCCCTTCGGTAAGCTTGGTCACATCTTCGGGAAGCACGCGGAGTTGGATCTTGCGAAAATCTTCGGGCTTCATCTCCTCACGCAACTGCTTTTCCACCCGCTGTAGGTCTTCCGTGCGCGACACGTAGACCGGCCAAGGCCCGTGCGCCAAAGGAAACTTGGGATCCGGGGCTGCCGAAGCGAGATCCTGATTCGAACGCGTCAAAACCGACCACGTCCGGTTGATGTAGTCCAGAATCGAGGCGGATTCTGGTCGTGCGGTGGCGCGCCCGATGAGTGATGCGCCGGCCAGGGCCGCGAGGCACAGCGCAAGGACTCTCACATTCCGGTGCCGTTCGAAACAGCCGGCGGAGGCGGGAAATTTAACCCTCGTTTTCCGATGGTCCAATGGCAGGGTTATCGTACCTTAACCCGGCCGCGGAGGTCCAGTGTCTAGCTGTGAACGGGTGTGTTGCTCTCTGCCGCCTCGCGCTCCGCCCAGTTCTGCCACCACTCGGTTCCTCGCAGTTTGATGCGCACTTGCTCGGTCGGCAGGTTGGCCAAAGCATCCAGACACGACAGCCGGGGGACAAAAACATCGGCGCCACGCTGAGGGTATTCGCGCGGCACGTGATTCTGAAAGTAGGTGGGTAGGTTCGCCAGCGGAAACACTCCATCTGCCTTCATGTATGGAAACGAGCCGTGTGCGGAAACGTACGTGCCGGCACCGAGCCGCTCGAGAATCGCCTGGAGCCGCCGCGAACGCCGTAACCCCGCGGTGCCCAAAGTCGAGCTGCGCCTGAAATGCGCGCGAAGGTCGAGATACGCCGCAATTTTTTCGATGAACGCAATCTCCAGTTCCGCCAGGTTCCGATAGTGTCCAGCCAACCACTCGCGCACCAGCGTGAGCACAGCTTCCCCTTGTGGGGCTCCACGATAGTTCTGATTCAGAAGATTGAGGAATTTCCGCCGCCAAACGGTGGTTTCCGCTTCGCTAATGTCGAGAAATGTCGCTTCCTGGTCGTCTTCATGTGACACGGGCAGCGTGATCATTCCCACCTGCCCTCGCACGACAAACAAACGATTGCGTTGCCCCCAGCTGCGGCGCACGAATTGAAAATCATCAAGGAACACGAACACATCAGCGCGGTGGATGAGCTCCAGATACCCAAGCCAGGGTAAAAACTGCGGTTGCATCAGTACGATTCTCGGGCCCCGGCCGGAGGCGGCTCTCCACTGCTGTTCGTTCAGCCGGAGACGCACCACATTCTGCTCGCCCGCTGATCCTTGCCGAAACCCCGTTTCCTCGTAAACCCGCAATGCCCCCATCTCTGCCGGGTCCAGGTCCAGGTAAATCTGCTGCAGCGCCAACTGCTCAAAACCTATGCGCAGCGCTTCGGCGAGAGCCGCCGGGTCTGGTCGTGCGTCCATACGAAGCTCGCCCGCCCCCCGCTGCTCGTCGAAATTTTGAAAACTCACCTGTCCGCCGGCAGCGGCGAACACACAACGAGCGCGTGTAAATTCAACGCGGGAAAGAAGCTGCGAATCTGGCAAAGCTGGCGGCACAATCTATTCGTGGATGAACTCGCCCGGTCCTCTCCTGTACATGGCCAGGCGCTATTCGTGCTCGGCGGCTGGCCTCGTCCGGACGAGCAGGGTGTCTGGCGCAGCTCGCTATTCGAAGACGGCGGTACGGGTGATCGTTTGCGTGTCGAAGCGGCCGCCGTACTGTACCAGGCGCATCCGCAAATGATTGTCGTGGCTGGCGGTAAGGGGAAGCTGGCCCACATCGCCGGCGTACCCCCTTGCGCTTCCGTCATGAAGCGCGAGTTACTCGAACTCGGAGTTCCAGCCGCCGATATCCTGGAGGAACTCCACTCAGCCAATACTTACCAGCAACTGGAATTTATCAAGAGCCTGTTTGACCGGTTGCCCATTGCCCGGCTGAGAATTCTATCCAACCGCTACCACTTACCCCGTATCGGCGCTTTTCTCGATAGTGATTGCCAGCTTCGTGCGTGGTTCTCCTCTGCCCGAATACAGTTGCAGGCCGCCGAAGACATTCTGTTGCAGCATGATCGTTCCCGCTGGCACGGTCTGATCGCGGAGGCGTACGCCAGTCAGGCGATGCGCGGTCGTCTCGAGCAGGAGAGCCAAGGCGTCCGCGATATTCATGCCGGCACGTACAGATTGGTTCACGCCTGTGACCCCAATGCCCTCGATCGAGATTAGCGGACGCCGCATCCAGACCGGCTGCCCCACATACATCATCGCCGAGCTTTCTGCAAACCATCATCAGAATTTCGATGACGCGGTTCAGCTCGTGCGCGCCGCCAAAGAGGCGGGCGCCGATGCCGTCAAGCTCCAGACGTACACACCCGACACCATCACCATATCGTCGAACCAGCCGTACTTCCGCATCGGCGGTGGCACCATCTGGGACGGTGAGACCCTCCACGACCTCTACGCAAAAGCCTACACGCCTTGGGAGTGGCAGCCTAAACTCAAGGCGCTCGCCGGCGAGCTGGGTATGGACTTGTTCTCCACGCCCTTCGATTCCACCGCGGTCGATTGGCTCGAAGCCATGCACGTGCCCGCCTACAAAATCGCCTCTTTCGAGCTCACTGATCTCGCGCTCATCCGCTGCGTGGCCGCAACCGGCAAGCCCGTCATTATGTCCACCGGCATGGCGACGCTTTCCGAGATCGAAGAAGCCGTCGAGGCCGCACGTTCCTCTGGTGCCACAGGACTCGCGCTATTGAAATGCACCAGCGCCTACCCATCCCCACCCGAAGAAATGAACCTTCTCACCATTCCTCACCTCAGCCAGGCATTCGGTGTACCGGTTGGTCTATCCGATCACACGCTCACCGTCAGCGTTCCAGTCACAGCCGTCACACTGGGTGCGTGTATCATCGAAAAGCACCTGACGCTCTCCCGCGCAGTCCCAGGTCCCGACAGCGCTTTCTCCCTCGATCCCATGGAATTCAAAACGATGGTAGAGGCAGTCCGCTCCGCTCAGCGCAGCATCGGCGCCGTCCAATATGGCCCCGCGCCTGAAGAAGAAAAAAGCCGGATCTTCCGCCGATCCCTCTTCATCGTGCAGGACGTCAAATGCGGCGAGTGCTTTTCCTCCGCCAACGTCAGGTCCATCCGCCCGGCCTACGGCCTGCATCCCCGGCACCTCGCCGAAGTCCTTGGCCGCCGCGCAACCCGGGATATCGTTCGCGGAACACCCCTGAGCTGGGATCTGGTAGGCCCGCCCGAGGCCGCTCTCTCTATTCCCGAACCGTAGTCAACCGACCCGGCTCACCTCTTCTCCATCAAGAACCAAGTCACATCATCCATCGGAAAGTTGTAGTCCCGGTGATATTGGAACCCGTATGCACACAATCGAAGATCGGGATATGTGTCCAGCATCTCGCCGGCAAAATTCCGCTTGAATAGTTTTTCGCGCTCCCCTCGGTATGGCACTTCCACGGGCGTGGGATTGTAATACTCAATCAAACAGATATACCGGCGGCTGGCTGCATATATTGTTTGATACACATTCACAAGCTTCTGCGGTTGAATGTGGATCAGCAACCCGGAACTGAGAACTAAGTCGGTGGGCGCCTCCGGCTGAAACTCAAACACCGAATTCTCGTAA
>JASHOO010000221.1 GCA_030041035.1 Bryobacteraceae bacterium
GATCGAGGAAGAGCGTCAGGCAAGGGAAAATGATCCGCTTTCGACCATCGTGGAGACGGATACCAGCCAACTCCTGTCATCCCTGGGGCGGGACGACGAGGCCATCCGCCACGCGCAACGCGCGCTGGAACTGGATCCCGGTTTTCCCCTGGCTCATCTATATCTGGCGCAGGCCTACGCCGGGAAGAAGAACTATCCGGGCGCCATCATGGAAGCGCGGAAAGCGCTCGATCTGAGCGCCGACCCGGCCTGGGCCCAATCGATGCTCGCCCGTATGTATGCCCTCACTGGGGAAACGCAGAAGAGCCAGGGAATACTACACACCATGTTGGAGACCGCCCACCGACGTGAGGATCTGGCGATTTGTCTGGCGCGGGTCTACGCGTCTTTGGGACAGACGGAAGCGGCGTTTGCGTGGCTGGAGAGGGCCTATCGCAACCATGAAGGAGGACTGATCCTCCTGCATGTAGATCCCGAGTTCCAGGCGATGCGGCGGGATTCCCGGTTCATTGACTTGGTTCGCCGTCTTGGCCTGCGGTATTCCAGTTCGTGAGATTGGTTTCTCATCTCAACCGACCAGACGCACGGGAATTGTTTGCAACAGATCCCTAGGGTGCGAAAATCAGTGAGGTGCGCCTGGCCTCTCCTCGAAAGCTGGTGACGGCCGCGGCTCTGCTGGTGGCTCTAGCAGGCGCCGGCTGCTCGCGCCGCCACCCCGCAGCGCCATCGCCAGATGGCGAACCGAACCGCTACGTGAATGCGCGGGTGTGTGCGGGCTGCCACATGAATGTCTATGAACGCTACCGGCACACCGGGATGGCTCGCGCGTTTTATGCGCCCTCACCGGAGAGCTTTCCCAATTTCCGGCCCTATTTTCACCGCCTTTCCGGCACCTGGTTCCAAATGGTTGCGAAGGACGGAGCCTACTATCAGCGGGTCTGGCAAATCGGCTACAGCGGGAAGCAGGAGAACTTTTCGGAATGGAAAATCGACTACGTGATGGGCTCCGGCAATCATGTCCGCAGCTATCTGCATCGCACTATCCGCAACACGCTCGTCGAGCTTCCTCTGGCCTGGTATGCCGAAAAGGGCGGCTACTGGGCGATGAATCCGGGTTTCGACAACGAAGATGCGACCGCCCGGCGCAATGTCGGCTACGAGTGCATGTTTTGCCACAACGGGTATCCATCGATTCCTGCCGGGCACGACGATCCGGGCGCCGAACCGGTCTACTCGCTGCCTTTGCCCGAGGGAATCGATTGCCAGCGATGTCACGGACCCGGCGGAAATCACGTGCGCGTTGCCCAATTGCCCAACGCCAAGCCGGCGGATTTAAGAAGCGCCATCGTCAACCCCGCGCGGCTTCCCGCTGCAAGGGCGATGGAGGTGTGCATGCAATGCCACCTGGAAACCACCAGCCTCCCGTTGCCCGATGAGATCCGCCGATACGATCGCGCGCCGTATTCCTACCGCCCGGGCGAGCCGCTGAGTGCTTTCATGCTTTTTTACGATCATGCGCCCGGCCGCGGGAAAGACGATAAGTTCGAAATTGTCAGCTCCGTCTACCGTCTGCGCAAGTCGCAGTGCTTCCTGCGCAGCAACGGCGCGCTAACCTGCACCACTTGTCACAATCCTCACGACATTCCGCATGGCCCGGAAGCGGCCGGTCACTACAACGCGGCCTGCCGGCGATGCCATTCCGGCAGCCTTGCCGCCGGCCATCCGCAAGCGGGGGATTGCATCGCTTGCCATATGCCCAAGCGTCGCACCGAAGACGTCGTGCACGTGGTGATGACCGACCACCTGATCCAGCGCCGCGCCCCGGCGAACCTGCTCGCCGAGTTCCCCAAAGGCGACCGCACCGAGACCGGTTACTCGGGCGAAGTCGTGCCTTACGGCGCCCCCGATCTGCCTGCGGACGACCTTTACACCGCGGTGGCGCAGGTCGCGGCGAAGGCCAATCTCACGGGCGGTGTCCCGCGCCTGGAAGCTGCGCTCGCCGAGCGCCAGCCGGCCAGCGCGGTGTTCTATCTCCAGATGGGCGACGCCTACTGTAGCACCAACCAGTACGCCAAGGCCGTCGGACCGTATCAGCAGGCGGCCGCTCGCCAGCCCAACTCGTCAGTCGTGTTACGCCGCCTAGCGTACGCTTTCTTCGGGGCCGGCCAGCCGCAGCAGGCCCTCGACCCGCTACTCCGCGCCACGCACGAGAATCCGTCGGATGCGGAGGCCTGGTACGATCTGGCTCTGATTCAAACCGAGCTCGGCAAGGATACGGACGCTCTCGCATCCCTCGCAAAAGCCAACCAGCTCGATCCCGAATACGCCGACGCGGAAAACCGTCTCGGCGCGGTGCTGGCCAAGACGGGCCAGACCAGTCTGGCTGAAGCGGCCTATCGCTCGGCCCTGCGCATTCAGCCCACCCTCTCCGACGCGCATGCCAATCTGGCCGATCTTCTGGCGGCCAGAAATGATCTGGAAGAAGCCATCTGGCATTACCGGCGAGCCGGAGGCAAGCCCCTTACCCAATTCCGCTACGGTGTGACGCTGGCCCGTATGAACCGTCTGGCAGAAGCGCAAACGCACATCGAAGCGGCTCTGAAAGCCAACCCGAGTCTGGCCGAAGGGCACGATGTGCTGGGAGGCCTTCTAGAAAAACAAGGACGCCTCGATGCCGCGGAGATTCAGTACCGCGAAGCCGTGCGAATTCGTCCGGATCTCGGCGGTGCGCATTTCGATTTGGGCCGGGTGCTGGCCAAGCGCCGCGACCTGCCAGCGGCCGCCGAGGAATTCCGCAAGGCGGCCGCCAACTCCGATCCGGCAATCCGTCAAGACGCGTTACGGGCTCTCCAGGCAATTGGGGCACGCTGAGAACGCTGCGCGGCCAACCCGCAGAAAAGGGGACACCGTGGCGCGAAGTTCGTCAGCTGCGCGGCGGCAAAACGCTGGAACGGTTATCAGAATCGGTATGTCAGGCCCAGCTGGACGATCCGGTTGGGGTTCGCGAGCGAGGTGATCACGTCGGCGGCGCCTGGGCCATCGTCGATGCCACTGTCCGGCTGGCTCCAGTTCGGATGGTTCAGCGTGTTGAAGGTCTCGAGGCGCAACTGCAGCTTCTGCCGCTCGGTGATGTCGAAGACCTTGCGCAGGCCGGTATCCAGGTTGATCATTCCCGGTCCGATCAGCACATTGTAGCCGGAGTCGCCGAACGTGTAAGGCGCCGCGTCGGCGAAGGCGTTCAGGTTGAACCAGTTATAGATTGTTCGCTGACTCCCCGAGATATTGCCGTTGCCCATGCGGTCGGGCAGGGTGAAACCTTGCGTCCCGGTGTTGGAGGAGTCATAGCCCATCGTGGGCGTGAACGGAAAACCCGAAGTCATGGTGAAGATCCCAGTCAGGTGCCATCCGCCCAGGACCAAATCCATCACCCTGCTGTTGTTCAGGAAGGCCTGGCCTTTGCCGAAGGGAAGCAGGTAGTCGAAACTCGTCACCCAGCGGTTTTTCTGCTGGTAATCCGCGAGGCCCTTCAGCAAATGCAGGTCATAGCTGTCGTCCGGCCAGGGGCTGTTGCAGCAGATGGGCACGAGGTCGTCTATGGCGCGGCTGAAGGTGTAGGAGCTCAGGAAATACAAACCCCGGCTCAGGTACTTCTGCATCTTGATTTGCAGCGAATTGAAGTCGGAGTTACCCCGCATCTGGATGGAGGCGAACCCCGAGTAGAACGGATA
>JASHOO010000222.1 GCA_030041035.1 Bryobacteraceae bacterium
GATCCGGCGCTGCGCCTGTGGGGGCGCGGGTGCCGCATGGACGAATTGCGCGCTGCGATCCTCCGGGTCCAGCTTCGTAAGCTTCCCACCATCATCGGCGCGATGCGGCGCAGCAAGTACCGCATTCGGCAGGCGCTCGAGCAATTCCCTGAAGTGCAGTTGCGCAAAATTCAAGACCCGCTGGGAGACACCGGCTGTTTCCTGATCACGACTTATCGCGACGCTGAGACCGCCCGGCGTGTGAACCAGATGCTGCGCGCGGAGGGCATCGTCACCTCGCCAGAGGGGGTTTCCGATATCGTCATGACCGACTGGGGCTTACACCTTTATTACAACAACGTCAGTCTGGTCTATCGCGCGAGCGCCGACCGGGGCGGCTTTCCCTGGAATCTGGCAGAGAATGCCGGCCTCGAGCGGAACTACGCCAAGGGAGCGTGCCCGGTGGCGGACAGCCTGTTCGAGCGGAGCATTCTGCTGCCCATTCCTTCCTGCCTCACGGAGCAGGATGAATCCGAAATCATCGGCGCATTCGAGAAAACGTTGAGGTCATGTCTTTGAGAAGGCACGCCTTTCTGTGGCTTGCGGCCGTGCTGCTGGCCGGGGCGGCCGCGGGCCAGGAAGTCCGCATTTACGTCACTTCGCAGGCTGGCGACCGTATTGCCGCGAAACCGCCATTGCATTTCGGCGCCGCCCCAGGCGCTTCCGGCTTCTCGATCGACGAAAAGGTCCGAGATCAGGAAATGATCGGATTCGGCGCCTCGTTTCTCGAATCGGGAGCGATCTGCCTGAACAGCCTGGATGCCGGCGCTCAGGAAAAGGTTCTTGAAGCGCTTTTCGACCCGGGAAAGGGCGCCGGCTACACCGCTATGAAGACCGACATCGCGGCCAGCGACGAGATGCCGGCCGGGCCATTCTACAGTTATGACGATCATCCCGGCGACGTCGGGATGAAGCAGTTTTCGATCGAGCGCGACCTGGGACCGAACGGGCTCATTCCCTACATCAAGCGCGCTCAGCGCTATGGCCGGTTCGTGATCCAGGCGACCATGGACTATCCGCCGGACTGGATGCTTTTCGACGTCAACAAGCATCAGGACGTTGATCCCAAGTACTTCGACGCCCTTGCGCTCTACTATCTGCGCTATTTGCAGGATTACCAGAAGCAGGGGATTTTCATCGATTACCTGAGCGAGTTTAATGAACCTCTCATCTATACCAAGATTCCTGCCGATAAAATCCGCGATCTCCTGCGGGATCATGTCGGGCCGCTATTCGCGAAAGAGGGGGTCAAAACGAAAATTCAGCCCTGCGAGTATAACGACCGCGGGCGCGCCGCCAAGTACTGGCCTGTGATTCTGGATGATCCCGAAGCCCGCAAGTACGCTGCGGCGATCCTCTACCACGGCTACGATTACCGGGATTACGACAAGATCACCGCTTTGCACAAACGCTATCCCGACCTGCCGTTGTGGATGACGGAAGTGTGTCACGCGTACGGGGCCGGCACGCCGAAGAGCATTCCGCTGCCCAATTACAACTACGCGGATGGCGATTTCTGGGGCACGCAAATCTTCAAAGATGTGGAGTCAGGTGCCTCAGCGTGGATTTACTGGAACATGATGCTGGATGAAAAAGGAGGGCCTTGGGCGGTGTCGCCGATCCACGGCAATCCCGACCCTAACATCCAGCAGCCGGTGGTCATCATCAACCGGCAAACCAAGAAAGTGACCTACACCGGCCTCTATTACTACCTGGCGCATTTCAGCAAGTTTGTGCGGCCCGGCGCCGTGCGGGTGAGCACGGCGGGCGCGGTAAACGGCGTGCGATGCCTGGCATTTCAGTCAAAAGACGGCGGCATGGTGGCAGAAGTGATGAATAGCCGCAAAGAGGCGACGAGCACGCGCCTGAACTGGCATGGCCAATCCGTGAGCGTCGATCTGCCGGCGCTTTCCATCACTACACTGCAATGGGAATAGGGCCAGGCATTGCCAAGGCGTGCCTCACCCCTACGGGGGTGTGTTGCATGATCCCGGACCGCATCACCGGCCTCACGAAGTTCGCATTAGAATAGTGGGGCATGCACATCGCAGAACTCGACACTCCCTCGCTAGTCATCGATCTCGACATCATGGAGCGCAATTTGCGGCGCGTGGCGGATTACACCAAAGCGCACGGTCTGCGGTTGCGGCCTCACACCAAAACGCATAAAGTGCCGGCGGTGGGCCGGAAGCAGTTAGACTCCGGCGCCGTAGGACTCACCGTAGCCAAAGTTGGGGAAGCGGAAGTGATGCTGGGGGCGAACCCGCCGGACCTGCTGCTGGCCTACCCGGTGTTCGGGCATTCCAAGTTAGAGCGGCTGATGGAGGTGGCCAAAAAAACGCAGGTCACGGTGGCGTTGGACAACCTGGAGGCGGCGAAAGAGCTATCGGACGCAGCAAAAGCCGCGAAGGTTGAAATCGGCGTGCTGGCGGAAGTGGACGCCGGGCTTAACCGCGTGGGCGTTTCTCCGGGTCCGGAACTGATGGAGCTGGCGCGCGGTCTGTGTTCTCTTCCCAACCTGCGATTTGAAGGCATCGATTTCTATCCCGGCCACATTCGCGACACGGCCGAGCGCGGCATGGAGCAGATCGGCAAACTGAGCGAGCTGGTGCAGTGCATGCTGGACGATTTCCGCCGCGACGGCATCGAAGTCCGGGTGGTGAGCGGTGGATCGACGCCGTCACTGTTTCAGTCTCATCAAGTGAAAGGCGTCACCGAGATCCGGCCAGGAACTTACGTTTACAACGACGTCAACACGGTGGCGAGCGGCGCGTGCACCTTCGAGGACTGCGCGGTTTCGATTCTGGTCACGGTGGTTTCGACCGCCCGTCCCCATCAGATTATCGTGGACGGCGGATCAAAGACGTTTTCGTCAGACACGGCGGCGCCGCCCTCGGTGCACGGCCGCGTGGTGGAGGCACCGGAGTGCGCGTTCTATCGCGAAAATGAAGAACACGGCTACGTAGACATCACGGACGCCCGGCGCGGCTTCCACGTCGGCGACCGGCTGCACATCATTCCCAGCCATGTTTGTGTGGCAGTGAATTTACATGAATATGTCTACGGAAAGCGGGGGGAACAGGTAGAGGCAGTGTGGAAAGTCGAGGGGAGAGGCAAGCTGCAATAGGCCGGCCGCTCCCCTCCGGGAAATCTGGTAAGAAACCTTACATCGACACGCTTTCGATGTGAATCGTGTCGCCGTTGATGTCTCCAGTGATGGTCACATCGTGTCCGAGGTGATCCTTCACCTTGTCGGCGTCGTCAACCTTGTAGACCTTACCGTTGGTCACGAATACGGGCGCGGCTCCGCCCTTCACACAGCCCTCGACGCACTTTGCATTGTGATCTTTAGCATGCTTGGCGCCGCACTTTTCGTCAGAAATGTAGCCCTTGTACTCAGCGGCCAGAGCCGTGAACGCGAACATCGACAACCCCAGCGTAAACGCTGCTAATCTTTTCAAGGCAGTACCCTCCTCGCTGTTTGTGAGAAAAACTTCTTGAATATACTCCAGGTGCTCCGCCTTGCGCAAGCAAACTGGGGTGAAATGGCGAGAACTAGAAACCTGCTTTTTCGTACAGATCGGCCAGGGGAATCACACATTCAATGGGGCGGAGTTCCAGCGTTTCTTCGGGCGGCTGGCTTCTTTGAGGGACCAGGTTCCATCGGGCCGGCGAGTGTAGAGATAATCTGCTGGCCGGAAATCTACGCGCGATTCTTCACGCTCAATTGGGGCGCCGGCCCTGCCGTGTCTATCGCAGCGATATGCGCGTTCGCGTCAGCGCCACTCGCCTGTACACCTATCCCGATGTCGTTGCGGTCTGAGGTGAAAGGCGATTCGCCGACGACCAGAACGAACCGCTCGCCGAAAACTTGCTCGTGGCTCTACTCGCTCTTGTTTTTGGCACGGCGCTCGCGATCGACGTATTCGGCTATGATGAGCCAGGTTTTCGAATGAACGGACCGGTTCGGTCATAAAATACTGCTTGACTATTGTATTAATTCACTAGTACAATCGCTGCGGAGGTAAGGTCATGCAGACTCTGATGAGAGAGCCGATGCATCCGGGTATTCGGATCGACAAGATTCCAGTCAGCGGCACGATGGGGCTGGTGTTCACCATCGCCTCGATGGTCATTTTTCTGGCTCTTCCGGTGGTTCGCTGGTTTTTCGTATTGAGCTTGTTTCCCGGGCTGGCGGTAGCAGCGATT
>JASHOO010000223.1 GCA_030041035.1 Bryobacteraceae bacterium
TTTACGTACTGGTTGCCATCGTGCGCAAGCGGTTGGACCTGGAAGTCAGTCTTTACCAGATTCTACAAATTTCGAGCGTGACACTTTTTGAGAAAACGCCCATTTTACAGGCTCTTCAGCCCTCGGGACTCCGAAGAACATTTACTCGATTCCGGCAACCAGTTGAGCCTGTTCGATTTATAGCCGGACACTACTGACGTGCCGGTATCCTACGGAAGCATACATCTGTATGGCGATTTGCCGCGCCGTTTGTGGTGTCAGATCCGCTGGCCGCGCAGCAACCACGTGGAAAAAGAAATCGCTACGTTCGACATCGTCCTCGCGGATGAGGGCGGCGCAGTGATCGCGGAGATCAAGGAATTTGCACTGCGCCGGCTGGTGAGCACAGCGCTACTGGCTGGAGAAGCGGCGGAGCGCGAGCCAGTCACGATCTCTTCGGATGCAGGTGTCAGGGCTTTCGCCGCGATGGTCGATGGCCCGCCGCTGTCGCGCATCCTGGCGGTTCCCTCCGGCCTGCGGCTGGATGAGCCCATGCCGGCTGCATCACCGGCGCGAGCGTCGGCGGCTGCAGCCGATTCCGATGGCGAGCCGCGGGATGAAGTCGAGCAGAGGCTCGCGCAATGGTGGCAGGAACTGCTGGGCGTCGAGCACGTCTCGATCCACCAGGACTTTTTCGACCTGGGCGGCCATTCGCTGGTCGCCTTGCGGCTGTTTACCAAGATCAAGAACCAGTTCGGACAGGACCTTGGACTGGCCACGCTGTTCGAAGCCAGGACCATAGAAGAGCTGGCGAATCTGATTCGTAAGCCGCAAGAGCAGAAAGCCCCAGTGTCGGTGGTTGGTATTCGGACCGGTGGCTCGAAACCGGCGCTGTTTCTGATTCATGGAGTCTATGGCAACGTCGTCAAGTTCCAGACGCTGGTGCAGCACCTCAGCCCGGATCAGCCGGTTTATGGAATCCAATCGCAAGCTTTCGATAAGACCGGACCCGCGTTGATGCGCATGGAAGATCTCGCCAGGCACTATCTCCAGGAGATGAGAAAGCATCAACCCGGGGGGCCATACCACTTCGCCGGGTTTTCCTTCGGAGGCATCGTCGCTTTTGAAATGGCGCGGCAGTTGCACGCCATGGGAGAGCACGCAGGGTTTGTCGGACTCATCGATACCTGGCATCCCAACCGGGTGCGCGAGTTGAACGCGAAGCAGACCATGAGCCAAAAGCTGGCTCGCCGAATCGACTGGTTCAAGGATCACTTGCGAGAGATTTCCGGACCTGGCCGGGCGGAATATTTGAAACGCCGGCTGAGTATGCGGTTCAAGCGGATTGTCTACACGATTTATGACACCGCCGGCAAGCCGGTGCCACGCAGCCTGGAGAACGTGGGCGACATCAATTCGTTTGCCGCCCTTCATTACAAGCCGGGCGTCTACCCCGGCCGCATCGATATATTTCGAGCCGAGAAAGCCTGGGGCGACCAACGGCTGGGCCACCTGCTGGGCTGGGACGGGCTGGCGGAGTCTATTGAGGTGCACGAGATTCCGGGAGGGCATCTTGACATCTTTGCGTCCGGCGTCATCGAGGTGGTGGCCCGCGAGATCGAGGCTTGCCTGAAGCGCGCCACGAGCGAGTACGTGGCTCAACACGAAGCGGCGCAAGCGGCCGGCGGCCCGTCAAACGGCTCCCAAGAGCGACTTCCCCTGCGACTGCCTCACTGAACCTCGGCCGAGCTGGCCGCTGTCCCGGACTCTCGGCCGGCCTAACTTGGAATCCCAGACAACCGATGTGTTGGGAGACACAAGCCTCGCGTGTACAATGAGACGATTGTCTCCATGCCAGTCGCCTCGTTGAGATGTACGGGGTTAAGTCTCACGCTGGCAGCATCTTCACTCGGGATCGCCCGGACACGCTGGCTCAAAGGTGGGCAAGCCCTCGCTGCAACGCGGCTACAACAGCCTGAGTCCGATCCTCCGCATTTAACCGTTGCAGAATCACGCTGACATGGGATTTCACGGTCGCCTCCGTGATTCCAAGCGCGTCTGCGATCGCTTTATTTGTCTTTCCCGACACCATTAACGCGAGCACTTCGCGTTCGCGCGGGCTCAGATCGGAATTCGGCGTTCGATTGGCCAGGCTCCGCGCGACAGGAGCCGGCAGATAGCGGCTTCCCGCGTAAACACGGCGCAGAGCGTCCACCAGCGTTTCGTAAGACATGGCCTTGATCACGTAGGCGGCGGCGCCTGCGGCGAGCGCCTGATGAATATCCTCATCCCCTTCGTACGTGGTCAGAACGACGCATCGCGCATGGGGGTCTTCGCTGCGGATCATGCGGAGCGCTTCCACTCCGCTGATGCCCGGCAGCCGCAGATCCATCAAAGTGACATCGGGATGATATTCACGAAACGCGCGCACGCCCTCTTCCCCAGTCCCGGCCTGGGCGCAAACTGTCATGTCGGGCTGAGCGGCCACAATGGCCGCGATTCCCAATCGCATGATGGGATGGTCCTCCACCACCAGCACGCTGAACTTGTGGCTTGCACTCATGCGTTTAACGCTCCCGTCTTTTCCTGCCCGGAGGCGCGCACAGGAACCTCCACGCTTAACTCGGTGCCTTCACCCGGAGCGCTGCGCACCGCGAAATGTCCACCCAGCCGCTCGGCGCGCTCGCGCATGCCGATGAGTCCGAAGTGGCCGTTGGTCTGCGCCAACACCTCATCGGGCTGGAAGCCGCATCCGTCATCCACGACGCTGAGGCGGATCCGGCCCCTTTGAAAATGCATGCGCAGCCAAACCTCTCGCGGATGCGCGTGGCGGATGGCGTTGTAGACTGCCTCGCGCGCCACCATCAGAATGTCGTGCTCGACTAGCGGATCGAGGACCATGGGCTTACCGGAGGTTTCAAATCGCACCGGCACTTGCGAAGCAGCGCCGGCCTGCTGCGCCATTTGATCGACCAGGCGGCTGATTTCGGAGCGGCCGCCGCGATGTAGGTTCCAGACCGCCGCGCGGGCCTCGTCGGTGACGGCACGAATCTGGGCGCGGGCGCAATCGAGCAAACCTCCCGCGGCGCCAGCTTTTTCCGGTCCCATGGAAGCCATGGCCTCGAGCAAGGCCGAAACGCCGGTGCATCCCTGGATCAGCGTGTCGTGCATCTCGCGCGCGAGGCGGTTGCGCTCTCCGAGCACCGCTTCAAACCGGGCGTGCGCCTGGCGCATGCGCGCCTGGTACACGGAGAAAATAGCGCCGGCCACCCAAACCACGCACAACAGATAAAACCAACGTGCATGGTAAAAATGCGGCCGCCAGTCGAAGGACACCGCCGCTTCCGATGCGGCGCCGGGCTGCGCGATATCGAATGCCCGCAGATGAAACCGGTAGTGGCCCGCCGGAATGTTGGTGTAGCTCACGCGCCGTGCGCGTGTTTCGGTCCACCCGCTGTCGAATCCCTCGAGTTGATACTGAAAGCGGACGCGCTCCTGCGACCGGAATTGAATCGCGCCAAATTGAATCTCCAGCTTGCCTTGTCCGGGTGGCAGGCTCATCTCGCCGCCGGTGTCCAGCTCGCGGCCATCTGCCACCATGTTGTAAATGATGGCGGGAGGCGCGGCCACCGGGCCTTCGGGATCCGCGCCGATGCGGATCGCACCGGCAGTCGAAGGGAACCACACATCGCCCGTCGGCGTGGTACAGCCTGCCGGCTGGACGCCGCCGTACATCTGCGTGGTCTCGAGTCCATCGGCGGCGCCGTAAAGCTTCACGGCCGGCCGGTAGCTGGCATCGGACGCCGTACGTTCCAAGTCGCGGCGGGCAATCGAAGAGATTCCGTTCGGACCACTCAACCACAGCGTGCCGCCGCGGTCTTCGAGGATCTGATAGATGCTGTTGTAGACCAGACCCTGGGCCGTAGTGAAGGCGTTTAGTTGGCCGGATCTCCAGCGGAACAACCCACTGGTGCGTGTGCCGAACCAGAGTGCGCCTTCCGGATCCTCATGAATCGCCCAAACCTTCTCGTCGCGCAGCCGTGGGATAGGCACGTCGGCGACATCCCCGCCGTTCCGCAGCCTCGTCAACCCGCGATCTTTGCCCACCCAGACATCGCCCCGCCGGTCCACGTAAAGAGCGCGCACGCTCTCGTGCGGTTCGAAGCAGCGTGTGCCGGTGGGACGCCAGCGGCAATAACCGCCATCGGTGCCGATCCAGACGCCGCCTGAGCGATCTTCCGCGAACCCCCTGATGTATGGCTGCGTTTGCGGAACCGGCTGCGGCGTTCCGTGATCCCAGCGAAAAGCGCCCTTGCCCTCGGTTCCGAACCAAAGCGTGCCGGATCTGTCGCGGAACACCGTGCGGACGCGGACGTTGGCCAGGGCGCCCGAGAACCGGCGCAGTTCGGCGTTCTTTCCCGTGAGCCGGAACAGGTGACTGCTGCACACCCACAGAGAGCCGTCGCGATCGGCGGAGACGGTTCCAAAATCGGCATCGGCAAAGCCGGGAAGAACAAAGGTGCTGGAGGCAGTCTTGTTCAGCCGCACCAGCCCGGCTTGGGTTCCGATCCACACATTGTGGCCGGAGCCCGGGAAGCTGCTCAGGATGGTGTTGCTCGGCAAGGCGATGGTCGCGGGCAGCGTGGAGAACTGCCCGTTGTGGTAACGCATCAGGCCTTCACCAATGGTGCCGATCCAAAGCGTGCCGTCGTCGTCCTCGAGCAGTGTTCGCACCGTGCTGTGAACGTTCTTCACGCGAGAAAAAACCGGAGGCGAAGCGCCGGGCGGGGAATCGCTTCGCTGCAAGCCGGTCACTGTGCCCACCCAAAGCGTTCCATCCCGCGTTTGCAGAATAGACTTCACGTTGTCGGTGAGGCCGCCGGGCAACTGATACTCAACCATGCGCTGGCCGTCGATCGAGAAGAAGTGAAAGCCGCCCACCCACAGGCGCTGCTGGCGGTCTTCGTAGATGGCGTGAACGGAAATCGGCGGCACGCCGTCGCGCGCATCGATGCGCTCGATCTTTCCGGCACGCCAACGAAACAGCCCGTCATCGGTTCCGATCCAAATGCCGCCGCTGCGATCTTCGCGTAGTGCCCGAACGTAACCGTTGATCAGACCGTCCGCTTTGGACCACAAACGGAACGCGTGGTTTTGATAACTGAGGACGCCCCCGCCTTCGGTGCCAATCCACAACGTGCCGTCACGCGCGGCGAGCAGACAGAAGACGTTGTTCTCATGCAACGCCGCCGTGTTCTCCCGATCGAAGATCACAAATTGCGCGCCGTCAAAACGGACCAGGCCGCCCGTCGTGCCGATCCACAAGAAATGATCGGGTGTTTGCGCGAACGCCTGGACGATGTCTTCCGGCAATCCGTCTTCGACGTGCCAGACCCGCCGTGCATACCCGTTGACGGCGCTGCGAAGCGGGTAGGCGAACGGGACAAGAATCGCCACCAGCAGCGCGCATATCGGTAGACGCGGCGTAATCACCATAAGAAACGGAGCCGCTGGTCGTATTCTAACCCGATCTATTCGCTCCGGCGGACCCAGACCACGTACCAGGTGGTAGCCGGTACTCCGATCGGGAACGCCCATCCTTCGGTCGTTTTCCGTGCGCGGATCGCTTCTCCCATGGGCTTTCCTTCCCCATCCAGAGCGGCCACCGTGACGCCGGCGGCATTCTCCAGATTGCGCAGCATCACTGTGCCGGTGATCGGTTCGATGAGCGTCGGTGCTCCGCCCCAATTCGCCACCCTGGTGCGTTTCTCGTTCCACGTCATGCCGGTATTGGCCACGCGCGAGCCGGCGATGAGCAGCATCCTACCTGATCGCGCCAGCGGCTGCCCATCGAGCGCCGAGAGCACCATGCTGCCAAAGTTGGTCGTGACATCGGCGGCGAGGTTCCGCAGCGCCTTGTGGTTCGCCCTGAGGAATCCCACCAGTGCCTGCGTTCGGCCGGTCTCTACCGTCACCAGCCCCGTTTTCTCAGCGCAGGTGGACCAAGCCAGTTCTCCTGTATCCGAGACGATCGGGTTCGGGTCGGTTGCGGCGAACTTTTCGGTCGGCGGGCCATCAAGCGACCGGATGCGAACCGCGTGCTCGAGCGGCAGTGCCAGTGGGAAGCCGGGAGTGAAGTAGGGCTGCTCGGAGTGCGGCAACAGCCGGCTTTCCAACACTTCTTCTTTCGAGTACGTCCGACTCACAGTTTGCCGCGCGGGCCGTACGTCGCCGCGCAGAAACATCAAAGCTCCAGCGGCCATTTCGGTCATGCGCACGGGATCCAGCGAAATGTCGAACGGGTCGCCGATATACGCCTTCCAATCCCGCGACCGCTTAGGCTCGAAGGTGTAGATCACGATCGCGTCCCAGTCCTGGAATGCTCCGTACGCGGCAAGGATCGGAATCCCCTCGCTCGCCCATTCGTTCGGAAAGGGATGGTTGGTCTCGCTCACCGTGTAGGGCTTGTCGGCAAAGGCCGTGCGGGAAAGCTGCACCACGGTCGAATGCAGTGGGTCGTTCACCATGGGAGTGTTCACGGGCGGCGGCAATTCCGGGTGCTCCCAGTAGACGTGCCCGTCGAGAATACCCAGCCGCGAAAGAGAAGCCAGCATGGGATATGGACTGCTCGAGTGGCTGTGGTCGGCCGTCCCGATGATGGGGCATTTTACGCCGAGCGTACCCTTCAGATAGCCGCTCATGTGTTCATAGAATCTGTCTTCCGCGTCCATGTAGAAGGCCATCTCGGTCTCATAGCGTTCGCGGGCCGCGGTGGCCTGCTCTTCGAAGTGCAATCGCGGCACCGGAGCGCCCTCGGCAACCGAGGCGAGCGCGCGCAGCTTCTTCAACTGTTCGGGCGTGCGGTTCCGTGCGAGCCAGGTGTTGTAGAGCGCGGTGAGCTCGTCATCGTAATACGGCGTGGGTCCGCGAAAGCCCAAATAAAGCCCGTTTTCATTCAGAATCTCCACAATCGCCACGTCCGGCTCATCGCAGTACGCCGTGCCTGTATACGGATTCACGTGCGTCAGCAGGCCCTGCGCGTACCCCTTTTCGAGCTCGATCAGCCGCGGATCATAAAGCGTCAACCCCTTGGCCCAGCGGATTTTGTCGAAATCCCGAACGCCGTCGCCCGCCTTGTACGATCGGCCCACATTCAGGTTGAGATCCACGTAAATGCCGTGCTTCTTAAATTCCGCAATTTCGTAATCCAGCCGGTCGAGCTGCTGCGCATCGAACGAGCGGCTATCGTCTCGCGTGCCGTCGATGATGCCGCGCGGCGAATCCAGATCGAGAAAATGCAGCCGCACCAAATTGACGCCGAACCGCGCCAGCGTGGCCGCCCACATCGGCGCATCTTCCTTAGGCGGAATTTCCACCGACCCCGGGCTCCAGTCCGTGAAATGAACGCCCCAAAAACGAATCCGCTGACCGTTTCCCTTCGCCAGGTGGCCGTTGCGGATCGTGATGAAGCCGTCTTTGCCGGCAGGCGCGTCCAACAGAAACGAGATGTCGGCCGGCGAAACCCCGCCCGCGCGGTGATCCATCACGAACGGCTGGAGCAGGCCCCACTGCGCCCCTAGCGTCGCACACAGCAGAAAAAGGAGTGAAAGAGACTGGAGTGCTCGGGTCAAGTCAGACTCCGCAGACCGTCCCTGGACGCGGGTTCGTTCCCTGCCGCCAGGGACAACCAGATTGTAGCGCCGGGGGCACCGCAGGCCATCCATCTAAAGTAGGATCGCTTCACAGCCGCGGATTGACCGGCACCATCTGCCATTGCTGCGTCTCGCTCCCGGTGTTTTCCGGCTCCTGAACAGCGAACCCGGCTTGCGCGCCTACCCCGCCCGCCATGTCCAGCACCAGGCCGCTCACCCGGTTCAACAGATGGAAGTACCCGTTCCCGGCCGAGACGATGTTCCATTCCAGCTCCTGGCTGCTGCCGGATGGAGATTGAATAACAGCGTTGCCGGTCGCAGCAGACCCGCGCGAGTCCGCCAGCACATTCGTCGTGTTGTTCGCGCCGGGATTGAGGCTGGCAATCTGGAAGTAACCGTCATCGTTGCTGGTGATGCGCCACTGCTGGCTCAAATCGGGAGTCGCGTTGTCGGGCGCGGTGTTCAGCAGGGCGCCGGCGGCGCGAGAACCCTGATGGACCGACAGAATCTGCTCGTTGCTGCGATTGATGAACTTATAGCTCAAACTGGGATCGAGCTTGCCGCCCAGCGCGTCCATCGCCGGAAGCAGCGTGGAATAGTTCGAAGCCTTGACGTTCGTCGTTCCGGAAGCGTCGGCATTATTGAACAGCGTCAGGCCGTTCCACAGGTAAATCGCGTTCGCGAGATTGTCGCCATTGATGAACCCTCCGCCCGCTCGCGGGATGTTGACGCCGGCGGCATCCCAGTACGCGATCCCCATGCCCAGGTTATCCGGCAGCCCCTTTTCCACCGCTTCGAGATCCAGCAGAAACTGGCGCTGTAGCGTTTCGCTCGGAGGCGCATACCAAGGGTCGTTCGCCGCAAATCCGTTTTCGTAATGCTCCCCGGTTTCGATAATGAAAATCGGCTTGCCGATGTTGTGCGCGGCGCTTGTGAGCACCTCCTGCTCCACGGGTTTGTTGTCCGGATTTGTCGCCGCAGCCTGCTGTGCGGTCAGAGGACCGTGGTAGATCGGATAGTAGCTCTGGCAAATCGCGTCATAGGGAATGCCGTAGAAGTTG
>JASHOO010000224.1 GCA_030041035.1 Bryobacteraceae bacterium
TTGCCGCACGGTACCGGCTTCCGGGTCGTTGCCGAACGTCAGGGCCATTTCGCCGACCTTGCCTTTGGCCGCCTGCTCCTGCTGCGTGATCTGTCCGACGGCCTGGTCATTAGGAACGCCGGGCTGGCCGGCCACGGGATCGATGGAGTTTTGGAGCGCCACCAGTCCCGACATGTACGGTTGATTCGCCGGACCTGCCGGGATGTCCGCGGGGGGCGGCACCACCGCCTGCGCGGCGCGGAACATGCCGTCCACGTCAGGGACTCCGACGGCCGTGTTCTTCGAAACCAGCGAGAATAATTGCAGCAGCGGCGATTGCGGCCCGGAGAGCAATCGCAACTTCTCGTTGGCGTCCCGCAAACTGGCATAGCGGAGCACCGAGCCCGCTTTGATGAAATCACGCCAGTGCTGAATGTAGTCGGCCTGGTATCGCCTGCGTAACTGGTCGATGGCCGCGGCGTCGAGGCCCGTAGCGCCCTGCTCGCCCATCACCCAGCGCTCTCCGCTGAAAAACCGGCTGGGATCCTTGAACGCGTTCTGCATGAACGCCCAGCCGCCTTTGCTAAACGCGCCGGGCACGATCGTCCGGTCCAACACGGCCTGCGCGGCACCGGGAAAAATCTGATGAAAGCTCACGGCATGGCCGGCCTTGTCGGCTTCCGACAGCATGTACTGATAAACCGCGTCGGGCCCACCGAAGCGGCTCAAGTAGGCACGCGCGCGCTCAACCGCCAGCGTATCGTTCTCTGAGGAGAACGGGTTGGCTTCTTTTAGCTCCTCGGAGTAGAAATCGAACTGTTTCTGCGCCAGTTGCATGCGGTCGGGATCGATGTTGCGTCCGGCCGACCAGCGGTCGACGAGCACCGGGGAGAGAAAGAGCTGCGTGCTCTTATCGTGATTCGAAGTGGTAATGAGATAGGCCTTGAGCGTCTGGTAGGTTGGAGAGTACGCCGGGCCCGGCGTGGGCGGCAATTGTTGCAGCGTGGCCAGCAGTGTGGATTGCACCTGGGCGAAGAGCAACTGGTGGAAACGCTTGAAGTAGATGTGCTTCACTTCGGGATAGAGATCGTGGCCGCTGTACAAGCCCCAGCGCAGGCTCCAGGGCGCGCCATCGCGCTCGTAGTCCGCTAGAGTGGCGAGCTTCTGCCGCAGCGTTTCGAGTTTCTGTAAAGACTCGAGGGGGGCCACGTTCGCGCCGGTGACTTCGATCGAAGGGATGCCGGCGGCCGCCTGCAATGTCTCCGATTCGAGATCCTTATTATTGCCGTAAGAAATCATGAACGCGATGGCCAGGATGAGGCACAGACCCGCGGCGCAGCCGAGCAGGACGCGCCGCAGCGTGTTGGCCTGCACGGTGGCGCCGCTTGCGCCCATCGCGATCTTATCTTCCAGGACCAGGCCGCTGAACAGATGCGGAATGAAACACCACTGGGGAACTCGTTTGGCTCCGCGCGCCGGAGCCGGCGCCGGCGTTGGCGCAGCGTGCTGCAACTGGCCCATGCGGAAAAAGCCCGTCGCCTCGCGCGAAGCTTCGAACGCCTGCCGTTCCTGCGGCTGGGGTGCTGCCGCGGATGCGATTTCGCTGACAAAGACAGGCCGCACGCCCGAGAAATAAAATCCGCGCAGGAAGGGTCCTGTAGTGAGCTGGCTCGGCCGCGCCAGATCCACCAGAAACTGGATCATGGGGCCGCGCAGTTTGCGGAACTCGCGTGGAAATTCGTAAATGCCCGCCAGGTTGGCGGGGTCGTGCTCACGCGCCAGATATTCCGGTCGTTTATCGCACAGCCAGTAATACATTTCATTAAATGCGGCAGTCAGGCGCTGTGCTTCCTGCTCCGCGTAAACTCCGGAACTGCGCTGCGCCAGCGGGAGCGTGGCTCCCAGCACCTGCGCGGCTTCTTCATTGCTGAGGTTGCGCACGTATTCGCTGAAGAAGGGCAGCCGGTCGGTGCGCGTGAATAGAACGTAAACCGGCAGGTTGATGCCCAGCGCTTGCGAGATCTCCGACAGCCGTGCATGCAGGTTGCGCGAGGCTGCGGCCACAGCGTCGGTTGCGCCGGCGCGCACGAACGCTTCGCAATCGAAACAAAGGATCGCGGCGCGAGGCGCCTGCTGCCCTTTCCCGAATGCCGCGGCCAGCTTACCCGGACGCAGGCGGCGGATCAACCGTTGCCACCCCGCGCTGTCGGCCAGCAGCCGGCTGGCCGCCTCGACAAAAATCATGCGCCTTGCGAACCAGAGGTTGGCGGACCGTGTCGGCACCACCGTCGTGTCTTGAAATACCTGCCCGGCAATCAGCTCGGGTTCCAGTCCCGAGTGAATCATGACGCTGGTTTTCGTGCTGCCGGCATCGCCGATCAGGAAAATCGCCGGCAGATTGCTCAGCTTTGCCCCACCCTCGATGCGTGCGGCCGCCAGTTTGGCTTCGGCGTCACGGATCAGCGGGTCGATTTCGCTATGCGCCTGCCCGGCGGCCTCGCGGACGGCCGCGCCGGCAGCCGGTCTCTGTTGCTTGCGCTTGAACCAGACAAACAGCCCCGCGGCGGCGATGCCGATGATCGAAAGCCCAATGCGCCAGATCCAAAGATTGCTCCCCTGCAAATGAAGCAGGCTTCCGAGAAACCAGACCACTACCAGGTAAACCAGCAGCACCAGGCCCGTCACCAGGTAGATGTTCATGTCTTTCTCTAATGCCCCTGAAGCGCCATCAGGCGAAGATCGGAGATGCCGGATCCGAGCGAGAGCTTGAAGATGAGAAACAATGCGACCGCCAGCACGAAGCAGGCGAGGGCCGCGATCCCCAGATTGCGCGCCCACGGATCGCCGCCCACTTTGCGCGCGGCCTCTTGCGGCAGCCGCCAGGCGGGAGAAAGATCCGGCAGGCGCCCGCGCACGCGCCAGATCTTATCACCCACGGCATCCATGATGCCCCGCAAGTCGCCTCTGTTGCCCACGCTGTAACGGCCGGCAAACCCGAGGAGGATGCAAAGGTAATAGACTTCGAGCAGGTCGGCGAGCTCGGGAGAGTCGCTCTGGCCCACGAGTTTTTCGAGATTCTGAAAGTACACCTCGCCCGCCATGTGCGTGCCGAACAGCTCCTCCTGGAGCGGCTTGCGCGGCCAGTCGGCAAACAGCGGGTTTCGGGAATTGAGAATGGATTCGTCCAGAAACGCCACTACCGCGAAGACCGCCAGCTTGACTGTGTCTCCGCTATAGCCCAGCCTGCGCGCTTCCTGGTCGGCGGCCTTCAGCGCCTCGCGCATATGAACGCGGAAAGAATTGGCATCCGATACTGCCTGACGGTTCGAGCGCAACCGCACAATCGCGGTGAGCGCCTCCTGCAAAACCAGTGCCAGGTTTTCGGCACCACGGCTGACTGCGGACGGTGTCATATCGCCATCAAGACCCCGAGTTAGGTTTCGAGTACAACCAGCAGTTCCAGTTCCGGATCCGGCATCTCCCCGGGAACATAGATTCCCACCCGTTTGGTGGCGACCATGTGATCCCAGCATGGCCCGGCCTTGCTAATGCCGAAATATTGTGTGTCCACGCGCGCCGAAACCGCCGGCGGCGGAACCGGCAGATGCGTCAGCGTGCAACCCGGCAGCGCGCGTTTCACCAGCTCGGGAACAAACTGCGCCGAACAGACCTTCACCAGCCGCGGTGTTCCCCCGATCACCGCCGCTTCCCCGGCCGGCGAGTGCATGGCGAATATCCAGCGCGAGCGCCCCAACACGCGCTGATCCGCAATGTCGCCTTCCCAGAAATAGTCGCGCACTTGCTTGAGCGGAATGGAGAGGCAGTTGGTCGGGACGATCGTCTCCAGATGCGTGCGAATGTGCAGGTCCAGCGCTTCAAAGCACTCCGCCAGATGCTGATGATCGTAGAGCGGCAGCGCGCGCGGATGCGAATCGAGCGCGAACGTGCACAGCGCTCCGCCCAGCCGCGCCAGTTCCACGTACAACTCTTCCGGGTGGCCGCGCTTGGAAAAACAAAGATGCCGCAAAGGCGCCAGGCTGGAATTGACGGCGTGCAGCAGCCAAAAATTGGCAATCTCGCGCGTGGAAAACTCAGCCAGTGACTTGCCCGCGGCTTTGCGGGCTCCGGTGATCGTCGAGCTTTTTTCGTCCAGGATCTCAATGAGCCGCCGCACCATCATCATCAGCCGATCGCTGGCGCTGATCTGGAGAATGGGCGGGATGAAACGCGGATCGAGAATAAAGTGTCCGCTGCTGTCGCGCATGATGCGCGCTACCGGCATAGCCATCATGTCCTGGGCCGGTTCCGTGTCCATCAGCAACTTCAGATTTTTTCGTCCCAACCGCACCGGCTTCTCATCCCGGCCCGTGTTCTCATCGTGGAAAGCCCGGACTTCGGCCACGAAGCGTGCGCCGTTGGCTTCCTGGTCCGACAGGGCGCAATTGACGCCGTCCGGTTGCCGGGGCGCGATCGCCAGCAGCACGGTCAGCGTATCGCGCGTCGGCGGAAACAGTTCCACGACGTTGCGCGCCTCCGGCAGCGGATCGCTCTCCGGCATATTAAATGGAAGGCCGTCGGGAAAAATGCCGCGCGCGCTGACGATCGAAACCGTCCCGTTCCCCAGGGCCTCTTTGTTTAGATCGAGCCCCACCAGGCCGTGCGGCTCAAACCACAGTGAGGATGTGGCAAAGTGAATGGAATCTTCGAAATAACGGCTCTGCGCCTGGAAGTGGTGCGGGCCCAGGTGCATGCCCTCCGACCACACGACGCGTGAGAGAAATTTCACAAGTGGTTACTGTAGCATAGCCGCCTTCCCACGACACGTCTAGCGCTATCGGTAGTTAACGCGGCGTTTTTTTGGGTGACAATGCCCGCAGTTGGACACGCGCCCGCAGGGGTGACATCATAGCTAGAGGGTGTGGCTATGAACCCCGAAAACGAGCAGGATCGCGAGAAACGCGAGCGGGCCGGCCGGTGGAAGGTTCCTCCCGCCAACCCCGCTCAGACCGATCTTCCCACCATTCCGCTCAACAAACCGAAGTCTGCGTCGACGGGAGGGCAGGAACCCGGAGACTTCACCCGGCAGTTCCAGGCGCCCTTTTCGCCGGCCGGTTCTCAGCAGCCGCCTGCCCCGCCGCCCGGTTCCGAACCCGGCGAATTCACGCGCATGTTTCAATCGCCGGTCGCGCCCCGGCCGGACCCGCCGCCGGCACTCAGTGGCACGCCGGCTGCCGCACCTGCACCCAAGCAGTCAGGGGGCGCGTTTACGAAAATGTTCCAGTCGCCCGTGCAGCCCCCGTCATCCGCACCGCCGGCAAAGCCTGATCCGCCTGCTGGGGAGGCTGGCGCGTTTACGAAAATGTTCCAGTCGCCGGTGGCACCGGCTTCGCCGCCTACCCCGCCCACTCCGCCCGCGGCATCGGGACCCGGACCTGGCGATTTCACGCGCTTTTTTGAGTCTCCAATGCCGGAATCGCGTCCGGGCGGCGAAATGCTCAATCAGCCCCAGCCAGCAGCCCCTCCGGCCGCGCCTTCTTATCAGGAACCGGGTGCCTTCACGCGTATGTTCGGATCGCCGCTGCCAGGCGGTGGTACGCCTGTTCCCCCGCAGCCCGCGGCACCTCCTCCTCCAGCGCCGGTGGCTCCGGTGGTTACGCCACCTCCTCCACTGCAGTCGGGTCCCGGCGAGTACACCAGGATGTTCAGTGCGCCAGCCCCGTCGCCGGCCGTGCCGCCATCTCCACCGCCGCGGGCTCCCGCGCCCCCGCCTCAGGCGGGACCCGGCGAATATACACGGATGTTCGCGTCACCCCAGCAGGCCGCTCCACCAGCGCAACCAGCCGTTCGTGGCATGCCCGCGCCGCCGGCCACTCCAGTGATTCCGCCGGTACAGGGTGTACCTGCGCAGCCGGGTGTGGCCATTCCTCTGCCTTCCTATGGGATGCCCGCCAAACCGGCCGCCCCTACTGCGCCGCCGGTCTACGGAATGCCGGCGCAATCGGTTCCCGTGGCGCCACGCGCGCCGGTGATGCCCGCGGCCCCGGCCGCTCCGGCGCTGAAGCTACCGGCCACGCCCACTCCTGCGCCGCGGCAGCCGTCCAATCTGATGCTCTATATCGGTTTAGGCGCGGGGTTTCTGATCGCGTTGTTTCTGGTGATCTTCTTTGCGTTGAGAGGCTGATTCAACGGCTCAGGTCGCGTAGCGCCGCACCAAGCTCCGGAAAGGCAAAGCGGTACCCGGCCGCTTCCGCGGCTTTGGGTAACACGTACTGGCTGGCCAGCAGCACATCGGCCATCTCGCCCAGCATCAGCCGCAACGCCATCGCCGGCACCGGGAATATTGCCGGGCGGTGCAACGCCGCGCCCAGTGCCCGCGTGAAATCGTAATTACGCACCGGGTTCGGCGCGGTTGCATTGACCACACCGCTCACAGAATGGTTGAGCGCATGGCGGATCAGACCCACGATGTCGGCGATGTGAATCCACGACATCCACTGGATCCCCGGCCCCAATTTTCCACCCACGAATGCCCGGAAGGGCGGGAGCATTTTCTCCAGCGCCCCGCCCTTCCTGCCGAGCGCGATCCCGATGCGTAGTTTGACCACTCGCATGCCGAGCGACTCCGCCAGGTCAGCCTCGCGTTCCCACCGGTGGCATACCTCGGCGAGAAAACCCGTCGCGATGGGCGAGGATTCAGTCAGGATTTCGTCGCCGCGATCGCCGTAAATTCCGATCGCGGACGCGCAAATCAGCACTTCCGGCCGCTGCGGCAGAGTGGAGAGCGCCGTCACCAGGTAGTGGGTTCCTTTGACGCGGCTGTCGAGGATTTCCTCCCGCGCCTTCCTGGTCCAGCGCTGCGCCACCGGCGCGCCGGCCAGGTGCACGACGGCATCGGTTCCAGTAAGGCTCTCGGGCGGCGGCTCGCCGGCAAGCACGTTCCACGCCGCACGGCTCAACGCCCGCACCGAGTGGCGATCGGCCGCGAGAGACTGGACCAGGTAACGGCCGATAAACCCCGTCGCGCCCGTGACCGTAATGTTCATGAATGTCTCCCCCTTCGGCGCGCCGGTTCATCTGAGACCGATACGATACGTACCTCCGGCCCACATCATCGCGGCGGCGTTACGCACACGAGTATTCATCATGTTACAAAATTCGCTGCGGATGAACGCGGGAAATTGACTGGAAAGAGTCAGACGATGGCGACGACCACCAGCGTGGCATCATCCTGCGTTCCGCCACCAGTGAAGGTCGAGACAGCTTGAAGGATGCGGTTCTTCAGCTCACGCGCACCGCGGTCGCGCAACGCCGAAATCAACTCCGCCAACCGCTCTTCGCCGAACTCTTCATCGCTCGAGTTTGCGGCTTCAGTGACGCCGTCAGTGAACAGCACCAGGCGATCGCCGGGTTGGAGCTCGACGACGGCCTGATCATAAGTCCACTCCGGGAAAACGCCCAGCACCGCACCGCCGGCCTTGAGAAGCACCACTTCTCCACTGGCACGGACCAGGATGGGCGCGCAATGCCCCGCATCGGTATAAGCGACCTGGTGCGCTTTGAGATCTACCACGCAATAGCACAGCGTCACGAATTTCGAAGGTGTGGTACTGCGGTGCACGCTGCGATTCAGCCGCCCGACCAGCTCCGAGGGCGGCAACAGCTCCGCCCCGAGCGTGCGCACCGTCGCCTGGACGTTGGACATCAACAGCGCGGCCGGCACGCCCTTGCCCGCCACGTCGGCGATGCAAATGCCCAGCTTTCCTTCGCCCAGTTCGAGAATGTCGAAATAGTCCCCGCCCAGCGTGCGCACCGGTTGCGACGTCGTGGCAAGTTCCAATCCAGGTATCTGCGGAATCGACCGAGGCAGCAGCGCTTCGCCGACGGCTCGCGCTTCATCCAACTCCGCCTGCTCGCGGCGCAGCTCCGTGCGTTTCAGTTGTCCTTTCTCAATCTGAGTCCGCAGCGTGTGCAGCAGCCGCGCGTTCTCCCACGGCTTCAGCACGAAATCGCCGACGCCGTGCTGCATGGCTTCCACCGCCAGCTCCACCGAACCCCACGCCGTCATCACCACCACGGGCAGCGTACTGTCGATGGCCTGAATGTGCGCCAGCAAGTCGAGGCCTTCCCTGCCGGAGGTGGTATCGCGTGTATAGTTGAGATCCATGAGCAGCACATCGAACGGTCCGGTCTTCAGCTTGTCGAGCACACCCGCGGGTGAATTCACGGCTTCAATCTGATAACCCTCGGATTTCAACAGCAGGCGGAGAGCTTCCAGCACATCGGCTTGATCGTCGGCAATCAGGGTTCGCGGCGTGCTGGCCATGTCCTTATTTACGCACGAGCAGGACCATCCGTTCTACCAGGGTAAGTTGCTGAAAAACTGAAGTGCGTGGGATAGAAACGCGAACGGTCACGTCCAGTTCCGAGATGCGAAATCCCAGAACCGGACAGCGGCCTACGGCTCGCGCAGGGCCTCCATCGGATCCAGCCGCATCACGCGCCGCGCCGGGACGTATACGGCGGCCATCGCTACCAGCATCAGGAAAATCGCCGCCGCCAGATACGTCAGCGGATCCACGGCCGTCACGCCATATAACAGCGTCGCCATCATGCGATTGAATGCGAACGCCAGGATACATCCCGCGATCAGCCCGGCCCCAACCAGCGGGAGACTCTCGCGCAACAGCAGGCCGATGACTTCGCGGTATTGCGCACCCAGCGCCAACCGCAGTGCCAGCTCACGCTGTCGTGTGGCGATGGAATAGGCGACCACTCCTGAGATTCCGATTGCCGCCAGCACCAGCGCCAGCCATGCGAAGCCGCCAATCAGCCACAGCGCGAAGCGCCTCTGGGCCAGCGAATCGGCCACCACCTGCTGCATCGAGCGTGCTTGATCGATTCCCAGATCCGGGTTAGTGGACCTCGCGACGCGCCGGATCACCGGCGCCAGCGCTGCCGGATCCGATGCGGTATGAACGACCAGTTGCATCGTGGGAGAGATGTCCAAACTGTACAGCACCGCTTCCGGCTGGATGTCCAGCGCGAACTCACGTGTGTCCCCCACCACGCCCACGATTTCAACGGCTGATGGCTTCGCTGTCATGACGCCCAGCAGGATCTGGCGGCCCACAGGATTGCGGCCGGCAAAGTATCGCTGCGCGAGAGACTCAGGAATCAGCGTGACCGGCTTATTGTGATCACTCTCTCTCAAATACCGGCCCATCTTGAGCGGGATCCCCATCGCGCGCCAGTATTCCGGGCTCACCCACCGGGTTTGGGCCACGGGGAAGCGGCCTGGCTCGAACGCCTGGCCCACAATCCCAAAGCGCGTGGCAAAGCGGCTGCGCTCGGTGCGATCTATCAACATCGGAGCGGTGTTCGCAGCGGCAGCTTCGGTCACACCCGGCACCGTCCGAAGCTTGGGGAGCAAAATGTCGTGAAAGAAATCCCAGGCCCGGTCCCAGTTGTATTTGCCGACCGGCAGATGGACCTGCATGGTGAGCACGTGATCCGCGCGAAATCCGGGATCGACCTCGAGGAGTGCGGCGAAGCTGCGCACCAGCAAACCCGCGGCAATCATCACCGCGAGCGACAGCGCCACCTCGGCCATGATCAGGAACCCGCCTATCCGCCCATGCCGCAGCGCAAACGAAACGCCGCCGTCTTGTTTCAGAACCTCGCTTGGATCCGTGCGTGCGCTTTCGATCGCCTGCGGCAAACCGAAGAGCACGCCCGCCAGCGCCGAGACCGCCAGGGTAAACAGGAACACCCCGCCATCCATCGATACCCGCGCGAAGCGCGGAATCTCCCGGGCCGCGAGCGACGCCACCGCCGGCGTCAGCGACAGCGCCAGCAGCAATCCCAGCACGCCGCCGATCACCGCAATGGAGATGCTTTCGGTAAGAAAAAGGCGGATTAACTGAGAACGCTGAGCGCCGACGGCCGCGCGAATCGCCGCCTCTCGTCTGCGCGACGCGCCGTGCGCCAGTAGCAGATGCGCGACGTTGACGCAGGCAATCAGCAGGATCAGGCCGACCGCCGCCCACGCTGCCACCAGCGCGGGCCGAACGCTGCCCGAGACTTCATCGGCCAGCGGAACTACCAACGCTCCCACGGTCTTGTTCGTCGCGGGATGAGCTTCGGCTTCGCGCTGCGCAATCGTCTTCATCTCGGCTTGCGCGCTCTCCACGCCGACACTCTCACGCAAGCGCGCTACTACTTCCAGCGGATGAAACTGACGGTTGGTTTCGAGTTGCGGTTCGAGCAGCGAGAGCGGCATCCAGAAATCAGCCCAAACCGGAAACGCGTTTCTCTGCGGCACGATGCCCACCACGGTGAACGATTCGGTCTCAATACGGATGGGCTTGCCGATAATCGAGCGGTCGGCAGCGAACTTGCGCCGCCACAAACTTTCGCTGATCAACGCGACGTGTTCTCCTGCTTTCTCCTCTGCCGGCAGAATACTGCGGCCCGCCAGCGGCGTGATCCCCATCATCGGCAGCAGGTTCACCGAAGTCATGGTTCCCTGAATCTGCTCGGGCTCGCCGTAGCCGACGAGCGAGATCTTGTTCATGGCCTGAAGCGTGTAGGCGGCCACCTGTTCGAAGCTGCGGGCGCTCAAGCCCCACTGGTCAAAATCGGGCGCCGTTACCTGCAATTGCGGAATCGCGGGATGCGTCTGCCAAAGCATCACCAGCCGCCCGGGATCGCGAAACGGCAGCGGCCGCAGCAGTACGGCACGCACCACGCTGAACACCGCGGTGTTCGCACCCACGCCGAGCGCAATGGTGAAAACAGCCGCCAGGGTGAACGCGTGGTTTCGCCGCAAAGTGCGCAGGACCAATCGCAGATCGTGCATCCCTCCAGTCTACGCGATAGCGGCGGCGCAATCGCCGTTCGACATCGCTGTATCGCCCGCAATGATATCCTCAACCTATGCCGGCCGCGGGGAAAATCGTCCAGCCTCGGCACTATGACGCATTCCACTGCATCGGCGCGGATTGTGAAGACACCTGCTGTGCCGGATGGGGCGTTGTGATCGACCGCGCGACATACGACAGATACCGTCAATGCGGCGATCCCGAGTTACAGCCCTCCTTCGATGAGCTCATCACCATCAACACAGTCGACCAGAGTGACGAAGACTACGCCGATATCACGCTTTCTGAAGCGCGGTGTCCATTTCTTTCTGAGCGGCTATGTTCTATCCAGAAGAAGCTTGGAGAAGAGTACCTGTCTGATACTTGTGCCATCTACCCGCGTATTTTGAATCGTGTTGGCGAGACTCTGGAACAAAATTTGGATCTATCGTGCCCTGAAGCTGCAAGGATCGTTTTGTTAGATCCACGCCCCGCTGAGTTAGTGGAGATCGCCAACTGCGGCGAGCGCTTTCGCATAGGCCGTCCCCGGGTGCCGGATACACCTAACTCTGCCTACGACGGCGGAACTTATCCATACTTTCTTGAGGTCCGCGGACTAATTTTGACCATCTTACGAGAGCGCACTTACCCTCTTTGGAAGCGTTTGGTCATGACCGGCCACCTTTGCGATAAGTTGAATGAAATGGCCTGCCTGCGCAACGATGAAGGCGTTCCGATACTGATTCAGGGTTATTTACACGGCATTCAGAACCAGTGGTTTGACGACTTGCTGAATAAGTGCCAACTCCGGCCGGTAACTCAACTGATAACTATTCTAGAGTTGATTATCAGGCGAACCACCTCGGGCTTCACCGGCCGCCGCTTTCTGGACTGCTATCAGGATTTCATCCATGGACTGGAATGGACTAAAGAGTCAGCTCTGGAGGAAATCGCACGTCGTTATGCCGGAGCCTATGCGCAATATTACGCCCCATTTGTTCAACAAAATGAACTTGTTCTCGAACATTACTTGGTGACTTATATTTACAGGAATCTCTTCCCGCTCGGCCGCCTGGAATCCAATCGGAAGTCCGGCATTCACCACATCGAGAATTCTATCTCGATTCAATGCATGTTGATGATGACATACTATGCGATTCTACGAACGGTCGCGATTGGGATGGCGGGACGTCATAAGTCGGCATTCGGTATGGATCATTTGATCAAGGTCATCCAGTCTACCGCGAAGGAATTTGAGCACAGCACCGCCTTTCCTGCCCAAGCCATCGAGATTTTGACGCGCAACGGTCTGAAGTGTGGCTCCTCCATGGCCGTGTTGGTGCAGGATTTGTAAGACGCGGGTGCGCGCATCCGCTCTCGACGCCACCAAACCGAACGTTGCGTGGCGTGATATTATCTGCGTCCATGACCGGAGGCTGGAAACCATGGGGCGCGTGGTGCGTGGCTACCATGTTTGTTGCTATGACTTCGAACGCACAGGACCGGACGCAGGCACGGTCCATGGTGATTTCCCGCCAGGGGATCGTGGCAACCAGCCAGACGCTGGCATCGCAGGCGGGCGCGCAGATTCTGGCGCGCGGTGGATCGGCCATGGACGCAGCCATCGCCGCCAACGCCGTGCTCGGCGTTGTTGAGCCGACCAGTGACGGCATCGGCGGCGATTTGTTCGCGATTTATTGGGACGCGAAGACCGGCAAGCTGACCGGCATCAACGCCAGCGGCTGGGCTCCGAAAGCGCTGAGCATCGATTACCTGCGCGCCAAAAGCATCACCACCATGCCGCAGGAGGGCATTCAATCGGTGACGGTGCCGGGCTGTGTTGATGGCTGGGAGAAGCTGCACGCGAAATTCGGCAAGGTGCCATGGCGCGACCTGTTTCAGCCGGCGATTTACTACGCCGCGAACGGATTTCCGGTTACCGAAATGATCGCGGGCGGCTGGGCCCGCGCCACCGCAACGCTGGAGATGGATGACAACGGCCGGCGCATCTTCATGCCCGACGGCCGGACGCCCTCGGTCGGCGAGATGTTTCGCAACCCGGAGCTCGCCAAGGCACTGGAGCTGATTGCCTCTGGCGGAGCGGCGGCCTTTTACCGCGGCCCGATCGCCAAAGCTATTTTGCGTACCTCCGATAAGCGCGGCGGCGCCATGGCCGCGGCCGACTTGAGCGAGTTCGCCTCCGAGTGGGTGGAACCGATCTCCACCGATTATCGCGGCTGGAAGGTCTACGAACTGCCGCCCAACGGGCAGGGGATGGCGACACTCGAAATGCTCAACATGATGGAGCGCTTTCCGCTGGCCTCTTATGGGCCGCTCACCGCCGATGCACTTCATATCAAGATGGAAGCGCAGAAGCTGGCCTACGCGGATTTGCACCGCTATCTCGCCGACCCGCGCTATGCGCAGGTGCCCGTCGCGGGCATTATCTCCAAAAGGTATGCCGAAGAGAGCGCGCGTAAAATTGATGCCGCGCATGCACAGTGCGCGCCGGAGCCGGGTGATCCGAAACGATACGCAGGGGACACGATTTATCTCGCGGTAGTGGATCGCCAGGGCAATATTGCATCGTTGATCCAGAGCGTTTATCTCTCGTTCGGGTCCGGAGTGATGGTGGAAGGGTATGGATTTCACTTGCAGAATCGCGGCGGGCTCTTCGAAATGGACCCGCAGCACCCCAATGCGCTGGCGGGCCGGAAACGGCCTTTTCATACCATTATTCCGGCGTTCATGGAGAAAGGGCCTCTGCACATCGGGTTCGGCATCATGGGTGGATTGAACCAGGCCCAGGCACAAGCCCAGTTTGTCTCCTACATGGTGGATCATGGCATGAACATTCAGGCCGCCCTCGAAGCCCCGAGGTTCACCAAGCTCAATTTCACCGGCTGCGACGTGATGATCGAAGCACGCGTTCCGGCGAACGTACGCGCTGAATTAACCAGGCGCGGCCACAAGCTGGATGTACAGGGCGATTTCTCGAGCTGGATGGGCGGCGGG
>JASHOO010000225.1 GCA_030041035.1 Bryobacteraceae bacterium
GGTCCCGCCGTCGGTCATCTTCGGCCTCTCACTGTTGTTTGTGTTCCTGGTTCTTGCGGCACTGTACGAAAGCTGGTCCCTCCCCTTCAGCGTCCTGCTGAGCACGCCCGTAGCGGTTTTTGGAGCGTTTGCCGTACTTTGGCTGCGCCGTGTGCTGCTTGGTTATTTTCTTCCGCCCTATATGGTCCAGATCGAAAGCGATGTTTATTCGCAAATTGGGCTGGTTATGCTCATTGGTCTGGCCGCCAAGAACGCCATTCTGATCGTCGAGTTCGCCAAAGATGAATATGATAAGGGCAAATCGCTCGTGGACGCATCGTTGGAAGGCGCCCGGCTTCGGCTGAGGCCGATCCTGATGACATCCTTTGCCTTTGTTTTCGGCTGCATCCCGTTGTGGACGGCCACCGGTGCAGGATCAGTTGCGCGCCAGATTATGGGTACCACGGTAATCGGCGGCATGGTGGCTTCCAGCGCAATCGGGATCTTTTTCATACCGGCTATCTTTTACGGTGTAGAGCGATGGTTGAGCCCGGGCAAGGAACCCGCGACCGGGCCTCTTCCGGAACCCTCACCTGCGGCAGGAGACTGAAATGCAAACTCGCACCAAAGGTGGACTCTCGATTGTTGCGGCGCTTTCTTTGAGTTTTCTGTGCTCTTGCACGATGGGTCCTAAGTATAGTCGGCCGGCGGTACAGACTCCGAGCACATTTCGTGACCTGTCGGAAAATTCGCAGCTCCAGGCGCAGTCCGCCTCTTTGGCCGACCTGCCTTGGTGGGAAGTCTTCAAAGATACGAAACTGCAGGAACTCATCCGTACGGCGCTTAAGCAAAACTACGATTTGCAGCTGGCTACTGAGCGCATCAACGCGGCGCGAGCTCAGCTCGCCGTAACACGTTCCAGTTTGTTCCCGCAAGTACAGGCCGATGGCAATTTTATCGGCGGTAAAGAGAATACCTTTCAAACGAAATATAACTTTCTAACCCTTGTCGGCGATGCTGCGTTTCAATTGGATTTCTTCGGCCGCTTACGGCGCGCAACCGAGGCCTCCCGTGCGGAGCTGTTGGCTACCGACGCGGCGAGGCAGACGGTCGTCCTGACTCTCGTAAGCGACGTTGCGAACGACTACTTTACTCTGCGGCAACTGGACCTGCAACTGCAAATCACACATGAAACCGTCGCCACACAAACGGATTCGGTCAAGCTCACGAAGCTTCGTCTGGAGCACGGCGTCGCTACGAAGCTTGATATTTTACAGGCGCAGCAGGTGCTCGATACGGCGAACGCTCAGATCCCGGATTTGGAACGGCAAATCGCGCAAGAGGAAAACGCCATCAACATTCTGCTGGGCAATTACCCGAGTGGTGTTCCCCGCGGCCTCGCCTTGGTTGAGCAACAACTCCCGCCAGAGGTGCCTGCTGGCCTGCCGTCGGCACTCATCGAGCGGCGCCCGGACATTCGCGAAGCCGAGCAGGTCCTGATTGCGGCCAACGCGGAAATCGGAGTTGCCAAAGCGGAGTTCTTTCCGCAAATATCGCTGACAGGATCGGGAGGTGGTGCTTTCGGGCGAAGCTCCGCTTTCACGAGCCTGTTTCCTACGCAAATCGGGATCTGGTCCTATGGCGCGCAGGTCAGCCAGCCAATATTCACGGGTGGTGCTCTTCGGGGAAATTTGCACTTGGCCACGTCCCAGTACCAACAAGCGCTCATCGCCTATCGACAAACCATCCAGCGAGCCTTTGGCGACGTTTCCGACGCGCTGATTGGCTATGACAAACTGCATCAAGTCCGCATTCGACAGCAAGATACCGTCGCTGACTTGCAAGAGACGGTCCGCATTTCCACTCTTCGTTACCAAGGGGGAACCACAACTTACCTCGAGGTCCTGGACAGCCAGAGATCGCTTTACGCTGCCGAGCTCTCACTCGCGAGTGCACGAGGTGACGAATATCGCAGCCTGGTGCAAGTGTACCGGGCACTAGGAGGAGGGTGGCAGCAGTGATCTGACAGGCGTCAAGTACCGCTTTCAACATCGGCCGCTACATCGATCTGAGGACCGGAGCGCCTCAGTCGATCTATTTGAAATTCTTCTTGAACGACACCTTGATGCTGAATAGACCGAATTGATCGCGGGTCGCAGTGGCGGACCATTCGCGGCTGATCTGATGTTGATCAGCTATCTACGCGATTGCAGCAGAGTGCCCGGCTGAGTTTTCCAGAGAGTCCTACCGTCCTCGTCGGGCGCGTCCACCTGACATGCAGCGTTTTCCACATTCAGCAGATATGGCGCCTCCAGACGTGACTTCTGCGCCGCCAGCGGCCGGATGCATCGTGATCGTGAATCGTTTCTATCGAGCGGCTGCTTATTGCAGTTCGGCTAACGCTTCGCGCACCTTGGGAATCTCCGCCTTGTATTGCCGTGGCGAAGCTTTCGCTAAAAATTGCTCGAAGCTGGCGCGGGCGCGCGCCTTGTCGCCCGCCATCTTGTAAAGCAGGCCGAGGTTCAGGTGCGCCTCCACCAGGTCCGGATCAAGTTCGACGGCTTTTTCAAAATATCCGCGGGCCGCATCGCCATCCTGCCGCTGGATGGCCAGCACGCCCAGCTCGTTTTCCGCCGCGGCATTCGCCGGATCGATCGCCAGAATGCCTTTGAGAATCCGCTCTGCGTCTGCCAGCCGTCCCTGCTCCAGATAAACCGTAGCCAGATTCCGCTGGCTCGTCACATCGCCTGGATTCATGCGCACAGCCTGCTCGTACTCCGGGATCGCTTCCGCTTTTTTCCCGGCGCGCACCAGCAAGTCGCCCAGGCGCGAGTGCAGCCGCCCGTTATCGACGCCATTCTTGAGCGCCGCGCGGTACAGCTTCATGGCATCGTCATAGCGGCCCGCCTTTTCCAATTTCACTCCCAGCGAATGGTAAAGCAGCGGGTTCGAAGGATCCATGCGAACCGCTTCTTCGAGCAACTCGATCTGGCGTGCCAGGGAAACTCCGCTCTGTGGCTGCTCGGCCTCTTGCATTAGCTTCAAAATGGCCACGCGATCCTTGGGATCCGCGCCCTGGCCGTTCAAATCGTAAGACCGCGCCGTAAAACCCGACGTGTACCCGAGGGACTTCAGTTGTGCCAGCGTATGCTCGTCCATCGGCGCCGTTTCCACCTTCTCCGAACCGGCCGATGTTCCACCGGCCGCGAGCTGCGCCTCCAGCTTTTGAACCTCCGCTGGATGCTCCGCCAGTACGTTGCTCGTTTCCTTCGGATCCTGGCTGAGATCGTAAAGCTCCGGCTTCGGCGCGCGAATGTACTTCCAGTGATTCGTGCGAATCGCACGCAGCTCGGCCCAGCCCAGGTTGATTTTCGGATATAGCGTTTCCGCATATGACACGGCCGTTGCCGCATCCTTGCCGCTGAACAGTGGCTCCAGGCTCACGCCTTCGACCGTCGCCGGTGCGGCTCCGCCCATCAAATCCAGAATCGTGGGCAGCAGATCGATCGTTCGTGCTTGTTCCTTCACCCGCAAGCCCGCGGGAACTCCCGCGCCGGAGAGCAGGTACGCAATCCGCAGCGTCGAATCGTAAAGAAACACGCCGTGCGAATACTCCCCGTGTTCGCCCAGACTCTCGCCGTGATCCGACAACAATGCCACTATTGTTTTCTCCCGCGCCGATTTCCGATCCAGAGTCTCCATCAGCCGTCCAAGTTCATGGTCGGCGTAGGCGATCTCGCCGTCGTACAGCCGGTCTTTATATTGCTCACGGTACGGAGACGGCGGATCGTACGGCGTATGCGGATCGTACAGATGCACCCACAAGAAGAACGGCTTGTTGTCCCGTCCATCCAGCCACTTCACCGCCCGATCTACGGTGACGCCCGCACGGCGCTCGGCATCTTCCAGAAACTCCTCCCGGCTGCCCGGCCGCGGCATCTCATCGTCATAAACGGCGAAACCGTGGTCGAATCCGAACCTCTTTTTCAGCACCGCCGTGCTGATGAAGGCAGCAGTGTCCCAACCCTTCTCCTGCAAAATACTGGCAAGCGTCGGAATGGAAGGCGATAGCACAAAGCCTCCCGTATCGCGCACCTTATGTGCGGGCGGGTTGAGGCCTGTGAAGATGCTCGCGTGGGAAGGCGGCGTCAACGGGGTTTGCGTCACGCCGTTCTCAAATAGCACCCCGCTCTGCGCGATCCGATCGATCGTCGGGGTTGCGATCTTGTCGTAACCATAGCAATGCAAATGATCCGGACGAAGCGTGTCTATGGTGATCACAACCACATTGAGCGGCCGCAAGGTCTGTGCAGCATGCGTGCTCGCCCGTCGACATGACACCGATGCTGCGAGAGCGCACAACAAGCACGCCGCCATTTTCATGGGAACGGGCGCCCTCTGGGTCATAACAACAGGATAAGCAAAAAAGCGGAACGGACCCATTTGAGATCCGTTCCGCTCAGCGCGTTCGACCCGCGCAATTAGAAAGTGACGCGTCCGGCCAACTGAATCTGCCGCGCGGTGTTCGCCACCCCCAGGATCTGGCCGAACTGCGGGTCGCCGACCGTCGTGTCCGGGTCGGCCAACACCACCCGGTTGAAGACGTTCAGCATGTCGCAGCGAAGCTCAAAGAACCTGCCCTCGCCAAATGGGAACCGTTTATAAATCCCGGCATTTTCCGATGGCTGCCACGGACCTCGCAGATTGCCGAAGTTACGCGGCGTGTTGCCTAGGCTTAAGATCACGCCGTTCGGCGTCATGGGCGGATTGGTAAAGGCGTTGGGATTCAGGTAAGGTTTGCCGATATTGGCCGCGAAATTCAAACTCCCGGATTGCGTCGACATCAGCGGCTGGCCGGGTACAAAATCGGCGCGCACGTTGCCGTTGTAAAGGTAGTCGCCGGTATAGATGCTCGTTCCGATGGAAAGCGGGTCGCCGGACTGGTACTGCTGATTTGCCGTAACGTTCCAGCCTCCCAGAACCTGGTTCACAATGCCGCCCTTGTTCAGGAACTGCCGGCCTTGGCCGAACGGTAATTGGTAGATCCAGGTCAGACGTAATTGCTGCGTGTGATCGAAGCTGGCCACCGATTTCTCCAGCGCGCGGTTATAGACGTCCTGGGAGGACCCGGCATAGTAGATGTTGTTACTGTCGGTATCGGTCAGGGTCTTCTGAAACGCATAGCTCACCAGGAATCCCAGCCCCTTTGAGAGCTTGCGCGTAGCCACCACTTGCAGAGCGTTATAATTCGAACTTCCGTTGAACGCGAAGTGATTAACCACTCCGCCTCCCGCGTATTGTGGATACGGCAGCAAGGCCTGTCCGACTGTTGGATTCGGGTTAGTGCTGCTAAATCCAGCGTATGGCATCGGGATACCCGGAGCGCACATCGAGCCGGTCGTTGCGCAGTTCTGCAACAATTCGTCGCCCAACGACAGGTATTTCGGATTGAGCTGGTTCATGTTCGAGAAGTTTGCCGAGTTTAAGCGATTCCCGCGGTCGCCGACGTAACTGGCCTGGATGACCGTCTGTGCGCCCAACAGGTACTGGATGCCGAACGTGTAGTTTTGCGCATAGGGCTGTCGAGCTGAATTCGGCGCAATATACGCGATGCTGCTACCGTTATCCAGCGCCGGGTCCAAATCCGGCAGTGGGTAGCGATATGCTGGATAACCGTTATCCCAGTTGAATACTTGATTCATGACCGTGGGGGCGAAGTAGTTGTTGCCGTAGTAGCCGTCGATGGTAGCCTCACCAAAAGCGTTTGCAATCGGCGGTGTGTACATCAGGCCGTACCCGCCGCGCAGCACAAGATTTTTCTGAAGCTGATAAGCGAAGCCAACGCGAGGCCCGAATTCCCCGTAATACGTGTTCTGCCAGGAGCTGCGCCCCGTGTTCTTGAGGAATGTCAGAGCGCCTGGGTAACCGTCTGCTCCAGGGTTGGGCGTTGTGGGGTTGAAGGTCGAAGAGATTCCATGGATCTCGGTTTCCCCGCCGACGATGTCCCAGCGCAAACCGAGGTTGAGCGTGAGCTTGTGGGTCAGCTTCCAGTTGTCGGTTATGTAAAGTGCTGGGTTCCAGGTGTCGGTCTTGGTCTTATTGATGTATTCCACGGGCAAAGTGGCCGTGTTCACCGTGCCTAGCAGGAAGCTCGCAAAGGCGTAGCCGGTAGTGCCTAAATTATTCGGATCGGCGGTCGTGTTTGGTCCGAAAGTAAAGGTTCCCGATGCGCCCCAGTTCCACGGCTCGACGTAGTAATACTTGCGGACCTCCACGCCGAACTTGATTTCATGGCTGCCGTGAACCCAGGTACTGTCGTTGGCCACAATGTAGCTTCCATTGGGCGAATCGCCGTAAGTGTTGTTGCCCATTTGCGTTATGGCGCCGCCTTGAGCGGTCGAACCGGTGAATTGAATCACTGGGAACGTGAGGTCCTCGACACCGGTCAGCCCGATTCTGTTCGGCCAGTTCTGGCCATACGAAGTCGACACGTGGTCGTTGTCGAAATTGTTGTAACCCGCTGCGAAGTGGTTGAGGAGAGTCGGCGTAATCGTCCAGTCGTACGCAAAACGCACCATCGTGCCGTAGATATTCTGTTGCGCAAACGTCGAGCTGCCGTCTCCAGGCACCGGCAAATACCCGTTGCCGCCGCCGTTAAAACGTAAGCGTTCGTTGTCGCTCCAGTAGAATGACAATTTCTGCTTATCCGTGATGGTCTGGTCGAACTTTCCGGTGTAGGTGTTCAGAGTGAATACCGGCTGATTGTTAACGCCAAGCAGATTATGCCAATCGCCGGGGAGAGTGGGGTCCGGAGTCGGCGCCAGCTCCAGGATTTTCGCCGAGACCGAGCTGATCTCACTTTGGGGAATGATGTTTCCTGGAAATGGAGTCCGCGAATAGGTGCCGTTCCCCAGTTCCACGGTGCTGGCGGGGTCGTAAATCGTCTGAGGCAGCGCAGAGAAATTGCCCTGTTTGAAAGCTTCCGTGGGAACAGTGCGAAAACCGCTCACCAGTCCTTGGCGCACGCGCGTGCCTTCATAGCTGAAAAAGAAGAAGCTCTTATTCTTGCCGTTGTATACCTTCGGTATCCAGACCGGGCCGCCCACAGCCGTGCCGAAATTATTGCTCTTGAAGGGCCCTTGCCCTAAGCCATCGGCATTGTTCTCAAACTGGTTGGCGTTAATGTCGTTGTTCATGAAATATTCGTACCCAGTGCCGTGCAGTTGATTGGTGCCGGATTTGACATTGAAATTCGCAACCGCCGTCAAACCACCGCCGTAGGACGCACTTAATGCGCCGGTCTGCAGGCGGAATTCGCTGATGGCGTCGACGCTCGGTTCGAACTCGTCCGAGCTGCCGGCGATATCGGCACGCCCGATCGGAATGCCTTCGATGTAGACCTCATGCGAGGTGGTGGGTGCGCCGTTGATGCTGCCCATGTACGAATCCCCGACGGTCCCCGGCAGCATATTGAAAACAAAGTTTTGGATCTGCCGTTGGCCGTCATCGTTGCTGGCGATCACCCAGTCGTGATAATCCTCTTCGGAAACGTTGTAGCCAAGCTCCGAGCTGGAGGCTTCCAACCTGGTGGCGGTGGCGCTGACCGTGACACTTTCGTTGGTGGCCCCCAACTCCAATTTGAGGTCGGCGGTCACCACCGATGCCACCGCGACCACTACAGGTTCCAGAATAGCGGTCTTGAATCCCTGCATCCCAGCGGTGACTCGATAGTTACCGGCGGGCAAGTACTCGATGTGGTAGACGCCCGTCGAGGTCGTCACGGCCCTAAAAACCACCGCCGTCGTTAGTTGTGTAGCTGTGACTTCGACATTGGGGATGACCGCACCGCTGGTGTCTGTGATCTGACCTGTAATGCTGCCGCGATCGCCCTGGGCGAAAGCTATGACAGCCAGGCACAATAAAGACCCTGAAAGCAAAAGCGTTCTATGCTTCATAATCTCCCTCTCTGTCCGAAGCAGTAAGATGGAACCGTACTCCTGGCAAACGGTGCGCCATACGGTTGATCGTGTATTTTCTTCATGCTAGTAGGACACTTAGCCCGCTCCTCTCCGAAATCTCTGGGGGATTGCACTCACAAGGACAGACAGAATTGGGGATTTTGCGCCAGGGTGAGGCGCATAGACTGAAAAACCGCTCTATACCTCGCCTCGCGATTGCGGCTGCTAGTATGGTTGAATCCGGTCAACGATTCAGGCTGCGAGCCGATCGTTACCTCCTGCGCATGTTCACCGTCCGTATCCTTAACCTCGAGTTACGCGATGCCGACAAGACAATCGCGTTCCGCGACGGGTCGCGCTTCGTGCTTCGTCGAAAGCGCCATTCGTCGAGAACCCTACAAAAACCACTGCGGTGCACCGTCGGGAACCAAATGCTAAGCTGCTAAGTAGCTGATTTCAAACCTTAGGGCCCTTAGCTCAGCGGTTAGAGCAGCGGACTCATAATCCGTTGGTCGAAGGTTCAAATCCTTCAGGGCCCACCAGTCGAGTCATTAGCTTGCAGGCTACTGGATTTGGCCTGGGTGCGCTGCTACAGGGACTTTCACAGGGACTGCCTCGGGATTGTCGATTGCGGGCCGGAGCGTGATGGCGGCCAACGCTTCACGCTTTGCGGCCATGCGAATGTGGCTGTAGCGCTCAAGCATCGCACGACTCAAGTGGCCCATCAAAGCGAGCATTGTGGATTCCGGAACGCCCGCTTCAGCTAACCGAGTACAGAATGTGTGCCGGAGATCGTGGAGCCGACAAGAAACGCCCGAAAGGGATCTCACCAGATCCCAACCTGAACTGATGTCCGTTACCGGCTTTTCAGGGGTAGTAGGCTGCGGAGATCCAAACGGGAAAACGCAATGTTCTGGTTGCGGCTCTCCGAACCGGCTTACGAACCAAGCGCGGTGCGAGGCAAGCACGCTTGCCAAGTCATCGTTGATCGGAATCACCCGGCCTGTGCCACTCGAAGTTTTCGCACGGCCAACCGTGATCGTCCGGTCGAAAAGGTTGACCTGTCGCCACCGGAGGCTTAATGCTTCACCAGAACCAAGGCCCGTGAGCATTAACAGCGGTATTGCCTTGCGGACCACTGGTGAACGCAATGTTGCGGCTCAGAGTTGGGACTGGATTGTGCCCATTGTTGTTAGCATGAAAACAAGCCATTTGCTTGCGGTTGCCTTGGCTATAGGCTTCTCGGAAACGTTTCGAGCGGGAGTGCATGTCCAATCTTCAGCAGCGTCTGATGTCCATTCGATCTGATGCGACCAGTTTCTTTACTCGTGCAGATAAGCTAGCAGTTCCCGAAAATCAACGGTGGAAGTCTTTGGCTCCTGAGGACCAGGATTTGAGCGATGCCATTCGTGACCAACTCGGAGCGCTGCTGGACCGACTCACCCACCACGTCCACATCCTGGAAATGAATGGAGAAAGCTACCGGCTCAAGGACAGCAAACAGCGGCGGCCTTCCAAGGCTCGTTCCTAGCTAACCCGTTCCGCGCTTGGCGGCGATTTGCGGGGGCGGCTTCCGATCCGGCCTAAACGCGCCCCGCAAGCGGGTCGCAGGCCTCCGCTCCAGCCGCCCCCGCAAATCCTCCACGCAAGAAACCTTGCCTAACCAGGAAATGGTCTACTTTCCCGCCGCTCTGGTGGTCTAGTTTTGCTCCGCCCTTGACGCTCCTGCCTTAATGGTGATCGCACATCCCTGAAAGGTGTTGATTTATCGATTTATTACCTGCCCCCTGCCTCGTCCGGAGGGAAGAAATCAACGACCTCAGCACTCCCGTTAGACTTGAGCCGCTGCGCCGGCGACGTTCTTGATCGACAGAGCGCCTCACGCCATAACTATCGACGATAAATTCCTGAGCCTTGCAGTGGGCGACGTATCAACCCCGGCGGAAGAGTTTCATCCACAACCGCCTATTGCGCGCCGGCGGTCGAAGCTCTCCGTGACGGTTCCAGCCGCGTGAGTTTCGCATCCAGATCCGCCAAGGCCTTACGCAGGATTTGTTGATATCGTGGGTTCTTGCTCGCGGCCAGTTCCCGTTGCACCCGCGTGCGCGAAAGCTCTAGGTTCTCCCTCTCGCGCAAGATTTGCCATTCTTCGGGAGTCAGTTCTGGTTCGTGGATCGGAGCTTGTTTGGCGGCGGATTCGATCTGGGCTTCGACCGACTTACTTTCCCAGCCTCTCGCCATAATTTCATTGTAGGACCAGCAGTGTGTATTCTCCAAATCCGTGGCAGTCTGCGTACCGAAGCGCTGGAGCAGCGGCGCTCGTTTATCATCGCCCAGAAAAGGCCCGTTCCACGCGGCGTACTGCAAGGCTGCTTGGCCGCTGTCGAATCGCTTGATCACCTGCTAGCATCAAGAACTGCGGAACAGACGCGGATCTCCGATTATAAGGCAACCCGACAGTGCTTTTACACCGAATCGCCTTTAATGTCAGCGCGGTTGAGTTTGGCGCGTTATTGCGCCGCCGCGCCCTTCTTCATCAGCGCGGGCCAGTTGACGATCAGGGTGAGCGCCTGGCCGGCTTGTCTCTCCGGCGTGGCGCGCACCAGAAACCGCTGGCCGTCGGGCGCGATTTCGTAGGGACAATAGCCGTCATTGGGTACGGGCAACGCAAACAGCTCCCGCGGCGCGGATGGCTCTATTGAGTCCGGCCCGCGCTTCAGGCTGACCTGCATCAGCTTCAAGTCCGGCGACAAGTAGAACAGCTCGCGGCCATCCGGACTCCACTCGGGGTATTGGCCTCCACCCGTTGAAATCCGCACTCTGTTGCGCGTTTCAGGAAAAGCGTCCACATAGATCTCGTAGCGGCCTGACTCGTCTGACTGATAGGCCACCCAGAGTGGCGCCGGCTCCGGCGAGAAGCGGCCTAACCGCTCATTGAATTGGGTGCACAAATAAGGCCTCGGCTTCGCGTCAGGCGCAGGCCTCCCATCGAGGCTCACCGGCAAAACCCACAGGTCGGTCCCCATCCCTGAGGTGATTTCGTTGTACAGCAGAAAGCGGCCGTCGCGCGACCAGTCACTGGGATACTGAAAGTTCGATGACGGTATCACGCGCTGCTCGTCAGCACCTCCGGCAGCCGCCTTGCGAAACAGGTTGTAGGGCGAACCTGAGGCAAACACAATCGTGTGGCCGTCGGGAGACCAGACGGAATAGGCTTTGGGGCCAGGCGTCGAGGTGAATCGGTTGGTAACCCCGCGGTCCGTTTCCAGAAGCCAGAGATCCCGGCCGCCCGGCTTGCCGTGAGATGCCACCACGCGGCGTCCGTCGGGCGAGATCCGGGCGGTACCGTATTCGAGAGGCTCACCTACTACACCCAGTCGCTTGCCTGCGCGGTCAAGCCAGGTGAGCTGGCTCACGGAACTGGTCTCGCTGTAAAGCAAAAGCGTGCGCGAAACCGCCGCGTTCATCAGGCCGCCCCCCAGCATGGCCACCCGATCGCTGAGCGAGCGAAACTCCCCGGTAAGCTGCAGCGTTTCTGCATCGAACTGCTGGGCTACCAGCATCCCCGCACGCTGCCACACCAGATAATCTCTACCGTCACCTCCAGGCACGTACAACGCTTTTGCATCCGTAGTTAGAACATGCACCTGTTCATTTGGCTTTTCCAGCGAGGCGGCATAGATGCCGGTGTTCTCCGGCTTGTCACTTTGCACCCAAAACAGAAAGCGGCCCTTGGGAAGCGCCTGCGGCCAGAGGTGAAGTCCCTCGCCGCGTGATGGATCTAACGTCGTGAGAGGCGAAAGAACTCCTCCCGATGCCGATACCCGGGATAAACCAGAGCCGAACACGCCAACGATGATCTGGCCTTCGCTGGTCCAGGTTCCACCCCAGACACGCCGGACGTCACAGATGGGCAAAGGCCCACCGTTGGGAATATCGACACGTTGCAGTTTACCCGGCGTAAAGAATCCAATGGACTGGCCGTCCGGTGACCAGAAAGGATACGAAGCATCCTCCGTTCCCGGAATCAGCCGCGCGGCCGTTCCATCCAGAGGCCGCACCCAGAGTGCGGTTACCCCTTTCGCGGTGGCTATAAAAGCAGCGGTCCGGCCGTCTGGCGACAAAGCCAAGCCTCCGACGCTAGCGCCAAAGGCAAATTCGCCTCCTTCGGGCGGATTGATCTGAAGGCGTACCACGCCTTGTTCCGGTGGCGGCTGGTGGAGCCGTGCCACAGTCAAGCCTCCAGCGATTACACCCAGGGCCAACGCTGCCGCAAGCGCGAGCCACATCCGGCGGCTTCGCTTCGCCGTCGCAGCATGTGGCTGATCCAGTACCCACGAGAGCGCGGCCTTCAAATCTCGCGCAGTCTGGAACCGCTGGTCCGGGTCCTTGGCCATCGATCGCTTGACCACCCGATCGAGCGGCCGCAGGACATCGTTTGTATTGCTCGTGAGCGGTGCCGGCTCGCGCTCCAGAATCGCCGCGATCACGCTGGCGCTGTTCGATCCATCAAACGCACGCTTGCCTGAGAGCATTTCATACAGCACACAGCCGAAGGCAAACAGGTCGCTGCGCGCATCGGCTTCCTTACCCTGCAACTGCTCCGGCGACATGTACCGCAGGGTCCCCACAATCTGCCCCTGATCGGTGAGCGCACGCGTCGGGTCTATCTCCTTAAGAGGAGCGGCTTGCTTGGCCAGCCCGAAATCCAGCAGCTTGATCCCCTGCTTGGTAACCAGGATGTTGGACGGCTTCAGATCGCGATGAACGATGCCTTTCTGGTGCGCGGCATCCAGCGCATCGAGAATCTGACCGGCCCATTCTACGGCCTTGTCGAGCGGCAGAGGGCCTTTCAACGGTGCGCCCTCGACGTACTCCATCACCAGATAGTCCGGGCCGACATCATGCAGCGTGCAGATGTGGGGATGATTCAGCGCGGCGACAGCGCGTGCCTCGCACTCGAAGCGATCGCTGAATCTTTCCTGCGAAACCTTGATGGCGACGATGCGGTCAAGACGCGTATCACGCGCCTTGTATACCTCTCCCATGCCGCCCGCACCGATCAGTGCGAGGACTTCGTAGGGACCGAGTCGCTCTCCCGCAGTGAGCGGCATATGGCTGGTTCCATACAGTGTACGCGAATTGAAAGGAACAGGTAATGTGAGGCGGCTGGGCTTTGGAAATCTACTGCGCGTTCAGTCGGACAAGTGCTTTGGATCGACTGGGCAGATGATAGCTAGTGATGACAGCCAACCCACGAGCAATCCGGCAAGCGGTTTCGAAACGGCGTTGTTGTAGGTTTGAATTGGTCTTCCAACTTTGTCGGAGCCTTCACGTCAACGATCGCGTGAACGATGTCGTTCCAGGCTTCGCTTCCGAACTTCCTCAAGCTCGACCGCCGGTTCGCGGAGGACCCTTTGATCATGCGCCAAACCGCCGCCCCAGGGATTCTCAACCGGCGCCGGCCCCTCTCGAAGAACTTGCGTAAGCGCACAAATCCGGTCGGACGCAACCCGCCGCGCCCCCGCATCTCTTCCATTTGCGGCGTGTGATAGATGCGGTGCACCTTCGCGTAGTTGCCCTCTAGTATCAGGTAGCTACGGCCGATCGCTTCCTCTTCGCCATGGACCAGGATCCGGCTCTCCAGCGTTGTGCACCGCCGAGAGTCGAACGTGACCAGCGGCAGTCATGTGTCCGATACCGGCACGGCGTGAGCAGCCAGCATCTTTTGTCGATCCCCGAGCTGTTGCATCCCATGGTTTCAAGTGTCTTCAATCGAGCGATGAAGTACCAGTGTTTCGCGTTTACTGAAGTCCTGCGAACCACGAAGTGCGAGAGTTGATGGGTGCACAAATCGTCGGCAATACCTCGGATGCTATGCTGCACGTAATCGCGTTCCAGTCGGCACGTGTTTCCGTCCATATCCATACCCCGTAGAGCGATATGAATATGCGGGTTATGGGTGTTGAAGTGCGAGACGGCCACCCATTCGAGGCGTCTACCAAGATCTCGTTGCATGCTCTGCATCAGCTTGCCCGTCAACCGCTCCAGGTCCATTCGGTCTCCGAACTCGGGCGACACGATGAGCTTCCTCGGCGGCGCGGCCTTGGTTGGCAGTTTCACGAGTAATGTAGCGTCCGTGTGCCCGCCATTGCCCGCGGTTGCCGTTCTTCGCATACATAACCCTCACGGCACAGCGCTGATTGTAAGGACTAGAGGGGGCTGGCCGCGGTCTTGATTTACGGCGCTGCGCGCGCATTTGCCGGGCGTAACCGGCGAGGATGTCATGATAAACTGACGAAGGCGAGCAAACTCCCATGAAAACGATGGCAGCGAGTGAAAAGTGCGAAACCTCGAAGTGACTTGTTTTGCAATGGTTCGCAAGTGGCGATGCGTCGCGATCGTAAGTAATTGATTTTAAAGCAAGCCACCCTAGCTCAGTTGGTAGAGCGGCTGATTCGTAATTTCCCCCTCCCCCCGTAAGCGAAACAATCTAAATTCGGCGAGGTGCCGATTCTTTCGGCAGAACGGGCCTCGCGGGCGCTTATTGAACCCGATTCTGAACCCAACTTTTTTTGCTCCATGAAGCCCAATCGCGAAGCCGCTGTCGCCGCGGGATCATCAAAACAGGAATTGCCGATGCTGATATGGCCGGATATCCTGAAGCTCGCAAAGAATGGTAACCCTGCTCCGGATCGCCGAGTGGAAAAGACCAGGGGAGATGGTGCACCACAGTGGTGCACTGCACTATAATCAGGTTGTGCAAACCCGACGCAAACCTACTGCCAGAAAGACCAGAGCCTCCGTACGTCAGAGCGTGACGATTCCGGTGCAACTTGCCCGTGAAGTACGGCGTGTTGCGAGGGAGCGCAACGTGACCATGAGCCGGGCCCTGGTGACACTTGCCGAGCGCGGAGTCGAAGCGGAAGCGGCTGCGCGTGCGAGGCTGAAGGTGGCCTATGAGCAGTTCATGGCAGAAGAAGATCCGGCCAAGAAGAACAAAGTCGGCGAAGATCTGATCCGAGCGGTTTTCGGGAGAGCCGCGATTGCCGAAGATCAACTTCGTTAATCTGCCTCGCCCGTTGTGGGAACACATTTTGGAACGGGTCGAGCAGCGGGCGATTACCCTCGATGACCTGCAAAGGCTCCGCCGTTGGGTCGTGACCGAGCCTTGGGCACCCGACGGTGATTGGTACAAGGACTTCGACTCGTTCGTTCTATGCGGAAGGGGCGAGTACCCGAAGACGGTCCTGATCAAGGGGATGAAGCCGTTCGGAACACCGCTCTGAAGCATTTCTGTGTTCAGTCCGGTTCTGAATGCCAAGGAGACGGGCATCTGAAGGAAGCGCCAGGTTTTTTCCAGCATCGGTTCGCTCCTGG